>JBBSCW010000006.1:0-37206 GCA_038249855.1 Bacteroidales bacterium | reverse complement strand
CGAACTGTTAGATTTAATTGCTGCATCGGTCGATACAGCAATCGATTTCAATTTTACAAAAGAAATATGGCTGATTAAAACAAAGAGATCTCTTAAAGTAGCAGACTATTCGAGATTGGTTTCTATGTTATATAAAACAGAAAAAATCGATTTTATTGAATCTTATAAAACTTCAACTACAAAAAAATTTTATGTGGAAATACTTGAATATGAAAAACGATACGGACATATTATGCAGTTTGTTAGTTCAATTAAACTTTCTATTTATGAATTGAAAGATTTATTGCTACCAATAATAACCATCTATCCTTCTGAATGTTACCAGATTATTGAACAAGAAATAAAATCGTATTTAATAAATCATGTTAGTCGCGATAGTTATGCACTATCCGCTTCATTGCTTACATTTTTATTATCCGATAGTAGGAATACTGTAAAAGTCCGTCAACTCAAATCGGAGCTTTGCAAAACTTACTCACGCAGACCCGCATTGTTGAACGAATTCAGTCAAATACCATTATAAAAAAACCCATGGAACAATACCAACTCAATTTCTATAATAAACTCAGCCCTACCGAGCAATTGATTTTTAAAACAATGGCTTTAAAAGCGAATTTTAATTACCCGTCGGACATAACTGAAATGTTGATGTATAGACAAAAGATAGCTCAAAAAGTTGTGACTGGATGTATGGAAGAAGGAATAAAGCATAATTTGTTAAGCATTCAGCAGAACAGTTTTAGAAATCGATCTACTTATTGGATTTCTTACGATTTTATGTTTTTTATTTTCCCTGAGTTAACAGACTTTGATGTGGAATGGAAAATTGCAAATAAAAAACCAAGTTATTACTATGACCCCATCGACGGTAATACGCTTTTCCGAAACTTTTTGTATTGCCTGTTGCACGATAAAAAAATATTTATTGTGGCACAAGAAGAGTTCTTGAATTCGGAGATAAACACAGCTAAAGTATCGGGCATTCTTGATTATCCGGTTTACGAGCCTTTACTTTCAAATATCCATATTGGTTTGTTAAAAAGATTAGTCGAATCCAAAATAGATAAATTTTTATTAAACTTACATCCTATTATTGAGATAGAGCAGTTTATTAACAAATTTGAATCTTTAATTTCAACTGACAAACCATCTCAAATTCAAAGTATTGCAGATACTTCATTGATGCTAGCTGGGAAATTCGATGAACGTACTTCTATCATAAGAAACAATGAACACTTTAACTACAATTTAGCCATTTTAAGCCTGATAAAACAAGATTACAAATCGGCCATTTCTGATTTTGATAAAGGCATTAAACTTGAACGTTTTAATTCAAAAAATATCCAACTGCCAAGTAACCTTTTCAGTTCACTTTATTTTCTTACTTCTTTGCTTTGTATTGATGCTGAATCCGCAACCGTTCGGACACAGAAAATTTTAAAATCACTCGAAAAAAACAGCTATTCCACTTTCGATTATTATTTCAAAGCAATTCTTTACAATCTGATAAATGAAAATGCAGCTAAAAAAAGTCTGACCGACACCATGTTTGCTTTTGTAAAGCAAGGAAATGCTGATTTACAATCACTTATGTTTATTTGTATTTGTTTCTTAGCCGATGCCAAACCTCCTGTTTCATTGCAAAATGCAATGGAAAAAGTGGTAAATACTGCACAAGAAAATGGATATCTGATTTTGGCTTATGAAGCATCTTATGCTTTGAAAATTTTGTTCAATAGCGCTGATTGTGTCAAATTATACAATCAAATTTCACAAAAAATGAGTTACAAAGCCGTTTTCTCGAATATCTCCAGACAAGAAGAATGGGAAAAATCACTCAATTTGTTGTTATCAATGGGATTGGATGGCGCAAAATCTACCGGAAAAGGGAAAGATGATGAGAGTAAAAACCGTGTAGTATATTATTTTTCTCCTAAATCAAATACCGTTCAACCCGTATTGCAAACCCGCACAGCCAAAGGCGGCTGGACTGGTGGAAGAAACATTGCCCTGAAAACATTTTTTGGTGGTACTATAGTTGGAATGACAGATCAAGATGCTCGCGTTGCAAAAACACTAAAACGATATAGTAACTATTACGATGGTGATTATTATGATTTTACCGAAAAAACCTTGGTGGCATTAATCGGGCATCCTTATATTTTTCTGAATGGTACTTCTGATGTGTCGGTAGAACTTATTGCCGCTCAACCCCAGATAAAAGTGACCAAAACGTCCACTGGTTATACCTTAAAGACCGATATTGAACCGACGACAGATGTGATAACCATCGAGAAAGAGACCAATACACGTTACAAATTATATGAATTGTCGGCTCAACAGCGGAACATTATAAATATTTTATCGCAACAAAAAATTGTCGTTCCCGAGCAAGGCAAAGATAAATTAATACAACTCTTGGGCGGTTTCAGTAAACACATGACCGTTCATTCTGACCTGATTGCTACCGGAAATGAACGTGTTAAAGTAAAAGAAGTGAAACCCGACACACGCATTAGAGTTCAACTCTTGCCTTATGGCGACGGACTTAAAGCCGAACTTTTCAGCAAACCTTTTGGCGAACATCCACCTTACTGCAAACCTGGAGTTGGAGGCAAAGTGCTTATTGCCAACGAAAATGGGACTCAGCTACAGGTTAAACGTGATTTGAAACAAGAACTTGCCTTATCCAACATCTTACTTGCAGACATTCAAGCTTTGGAAAGTGTGGACATGAGCGATGATTTAATTTCATTCAACGAACCGCTGGATTCACTTCATTTGTTAGATGTTATTGCCAAACACAAAGAAATTTGCGTAGTGGAATGGCCTGAAGGTGAACGATTTAAAATCAGGGGAACAGCGAACTTTGGAAATTTGAATTTGCGCATTAAAAGTAAAACAAACTGGTTTGAGCTGGATGGTGAGCTGAAAGTGGATGAGGACACTGTGATTACCATACAGCAGTTGATGAATATGGTGGCTAAAAGTCATGATAAGTTTATCGAACTCAAAGATGGTGAATTTTTGGCGTTGAGCAACGAGATGAAAAGGCGTTTGGAAGAACTTATGAGTTTCAGCACAAACGGAAAAGATGGTTTGCAAATGAATAAATTTGCCTCCATGGCGTTGGGCGATCTTTTTGAAAATGTTGAACATTTGAAAGCCGATAAGGGCTGGAAAGACTTCCGTAAACGGGTGAATGAATCTGCTGTAGAAAAAATAAATATCCCCGAGAATTTACAAGCCGAACTCCGACCATATCAAGAAGACGGGTTCAGATGGATGGCGCGCTTGGCCGAATGGGAAGGTGGAGCGTGTTTGGCCGACGATATGGGATTGGGTAAAACCATTCAAACATTGAGTATTTTATTGCATCGCTCTTCTACTGGACCGGCTTTGGTGGTTTGTCCAGTTTCGGTGGTTAGTAACTGGATAGCCGAAACCCAACGGTTTGCACCTACCTTGAATATCAAGACATTGAATACTGGGAACAGAAAAGAAACAATGGAGCAGCTGAGTGCGGGCGATTTGCTGGTTACTTCCTATGGATTACTGCAGTCCGAAGAACAATTATTTATTGAAAAAGAATTTGCTTCTATTGTGTTGGATGAAGCGCATGTCATTAAAAATTTTGCCACCAAAACTTCCAAAGTAACCATGCAGTTGAAAGGTTCGTTCCGTGTGGCACTCACCGGTACACCTTTGCAAAATCATTTGGGCGAAATATGGAACTTGTTTAACTTTATCAACCCAGGCTTATTGGGAACCATACAGCATTTCAACGATTCATTCGTAAAACCCGATAATGAATTAGCCCGTAAGTACTTGCGAAAACTCATAGCTCCCTTTATTCTTCGGCGCACAAAATCAGCCGTTTTGGACGAATTACCACCCAAAACAGAAATTGTAAAACGCATTCAATTGTCCGATGCCGAAATGGCATTTTACGAAGCATTGCGGCGACAAGCTCTTGCTAATATTGAATCGGGTGAAGGAAATCAGGGCATGAAACATTTACAGGTTTTGGCCGAAATTACTAAACTTCGTCAGGCGAGTTGCAACCCATTATTGGTAGATGCAAATGTAAAAATAACTTCATCAAAATTAGCTACTTTTCTCGATATTGTGGATGAACTAATTGAAAACAAGCACCGTGCATTGGTATTCAGTCAGTTTGTAACGCACCTAAAAATCGTGCGTGAAGCCTTGGATAAAAAAGGAATCAAGTACCAATATTTGGATGGTTCTACTTCCTTGCCCGAGCGTGAACGAAACGTAAAAAGATTCCAAGCGGGTGAAGGTGAATTGTTCCTAATTAGTTTAAAAGCTGGAGGTTTGGGACTGAACTTAACGGCTGCCGATTATGTGATTCACATGGATCCGTGGTGGAATCCAGCTGTGGAAGACCAAGCTTCGGATCGTGCTCACCGCATCGGACAGAATCGCCCAGTAACTATTTACCGCTTAGTGGCCGAAAATACCATAGAAGAAAAAATCATTCAACTGCATAATACCAAGCGTGATATGGCCGAATCATTACTCGAAGGTAGCGACCAATCCGCAAAAATGTCGATGACCGAATTAGTTTCGTTGATACAGGAAGGGATATAGGTATAAAACCAAAAAAAAGCGAAATCCTCACGGTTTTCGCTTTTATCTTTGAATTTGAATACAAAAGAAAGTAGCCTATTCGGCTTTCTCGGCAGTTGGTTCTACTGCTGGTGCAGCTTCTACTACTGGGGCTTTTTCAACAACAGTAGCTGTCTCAACTACGGCTTTTTTGGTAGTAGTTGATCTACGAGTACGAGCAGCTTTTTTAGCGGCTTTCTCTTTCAACATGTTTTCGTTGTAATCTACTAATTCTATGATACACATTTCAGCGTTATCACCTTGACGGAAACCAGTACGCAAAATACGGGTATAACCTCCTGGACGATTGGCAATTTTTTGAGCAACATTCTGGAACAATTCAGTAATAATTTCCTTGTTCTGTAAATGGCTAAATACCGTACGGCGTGAATGTGTAGAATCAACCTTTGACTTAGTTAGTAAAGGTTCTACATATACTTGCAATGCTTTAGCTTTAGCCAGCGTAGTTGCAATTCTCTTATGTAGAATAAGAGAAGAGGCCATATTGGCCAACATTGCCTTTCTGTGAGCCGATGTACGGCTTAAATGATTGAATTTTTTATTATGTCTCATCTCGTTATTCTTTATCTAATTTATATTTGGCGATATCCATTCCGAAAGACAAGTTCAAACTTTCGAGTTTTTCATCTAACTCAGTAAGGGATTTCTTTCCAAAATTACGGAATTTCAACAAATCATGTTTGTGGAATCCAGCTAATTCACCCAATGTTTCCACATCAGCAGCTTTCAAGCAATTTAACGCACGAACCGAAAGTTCTAAATCAGTCAATTTAGTTTTCAGTAACTGACGCATATGAAGAATTTCTTCATCGAAATCATCTGTTCCTTCACCTTCTACAACTTCTAACGAAATTTTTTCGTCAGAGAAAAGCATAAAGTGATGAATAAGAATTTTTGCAGATTCTTTCAAAGCATCTTTTGGATGAATCGAACCATCAGTACTTATTTCAATTACTAATTTTTCGTAATCGGTAATTTGTTCTACACGATAGTTTTCGATTGAATATTTCACATTGCGAATCGGTGTAAAAACAGCATCAATTGGAATTAATCCAATTTCGGTGCCAACATTTTTTGATTCTTCTGCGGGTGCGTAACCTCTTCCCTTATTGACTGTGATATCAATTTGGAAACTTGCAGTTGGATCTAATTCACAAATTACTAGTTCGGGATTCAACACCTCGAAACCAGAAAAATAACGTCCAATATCACCAGCTTTGAAAACTGATAAACCTGAAACACTGATGGTCACTTTTTCGTTATCGATATCCTCAACAATTTGTTTGAAACGAATTTGTTTTAGATTAAGAATAATATTAGTTACATCATCAATAACTCCGGGAATTGTAGAATATTCATGATCGATACCTTCAATTTTAATGGAGGTAATTGCAAAACCTTCGAGCGATGACAACAAAATACGGCGCAAAGCATTACCTATGGTAATACCGTAACCCGGTTCCAACGGACGAAATTCAAATTTACCTTGAAATGCGTCGGCTTCCAACATGATTACCTTTTCAGGTTTTTGAAATGCTAATATAGCCATGGTTTTATCTATTATTTTGAATACAACTCTACGATTAACTGCTCTTTGATATTTTCAGGAATATCTTCTCTTTCAGGTATATGTAAATATGTTCCTGATAAAGTTGATGCGTTCCATTCAATCCAAGGATATTTGGTGTGGTTGAAACCGTTTAAGGCCTCAGCAATCACTTCCATCGATTTATCTTTTTCGCGTACGGCAATTACTTGTCCAGGACGAACTTGATAAGAAGCAATGTTCACCACTTTTCCATTTACAGTAATATGTTTATGACTTACCAACTGGCGAGCACCAGCACGTGTAGGTGAAAGACCTAAACGATAAACAATATTATCTAAACGAGATTCGAGGTATTGAAGTAAAATAACACCAGTAACACCTGGGTTAGCTTGAGCTTTTTCGTATAAGTTACGGAATTGTTTTTCCAAAACGCCATAAGTGTATTTGGCTTTTTGTTTTTCGCGTAACTGAATACCATATTCCGACGTTTTTTTACGACGTCCTTGTCCGTGCTGTCCAGGAGGATAATTCTTTTTCGCCAACACTTTGTCAGGTCCGAAAATAGGTTCACCAAACTTACGGGCAATTCTTGATTTTGGTCCAATATATCTTGCCATTTTTTTTTATTTTAATTGATGTTTGTTGATTCCTGAAATCGTTAAGAATACTTTAAATCTTGCCGCGATTGCTGAGAGGTTGTCTGCTGCAAACCTAAATCGAAAGTAACTGGTATGCCAGGGATCAAATAAATGATTTAATTTCGTGATATCAAATTAAACTCTTCTGCGTTTTGGAGGACGACAACCGTTGTGCGGTAGTGGAGTTACGTCAACAATCTCGGTAACTTCGATACCGGCACCATGAATGGTACGAATTGCTGATTCACGACCATTTCCTGGTCCCTTTACATAGGCTTTTACTTTACGTAAACCTAAGTCAATCGCTACTTTTGAGCAATCCTGAGCAGCCATTTGGGCAGCATAAGGAGTGTTTTTCTTTGAGCCACGGAATCCCATTTTACCAGCTGACGACCAGGATATAACCTGTCCATCTCCATTGGTTAATGTAACAATGATGTTGTTGAAAGAAGAGTGCACATGCAATTGACCTACACCGTCTACTTTAACGACTCTTTTCTTGGCTGCAACTGTTTTTTTTGCCATAATATATTTATAAATTATTTAGCTTTTCTAAAATTCGCTAACAGTTAAACCTTATTTAGTTGCTTTTTTCTTGTTAGCAACTGTTTTCTTTTTACCTTTACGAGTACGAGCGTTGTTTTTCGTACTTTGTCCTCTCAATGGTAGACCGATACGATGACGAACTCCACGGTAACAACCGATATCCATCAAACGTTTGATGTTCAATTGTACTTCCGAACGAAGATCACCTTCTACTTTGTATCCAGCGCCAATGATTTCGCGGATTTTAGCTGCTTGGTCGTCAGTCCAATCTTTTACTTTGATGTTGATATCAACACCAGCTTCTTCTAAAACTTTTTTTGCATTACTGCGACCTATTCCGTAGATATAAGTCAATCCGACCTCCCCGCGTTTGTTTTGGGGTAAATCTACTCCGACAATTCTTATAGCCATAAACTTACTTTATTTTGCTTATAAAATTTTAATTAACCCTGACGCTGTTTAAACTTAGGATTCTTTTTGTTAATAACATACAAGCGGCCTTTACGGCGAACGATTTTACAATCGTCTGTACGCTTTTTTACAGATGCTCTTACTTTCATAATGATTAATTATATGCCCACCTACCCCCTAAATTGGAGTTTGGAAGAATTTATTTATAAATTTTTATTCTTGAAATAATCATTTTTCTACACTTTCCCTACTTAGGGGTTAGGGGCAGACTATTTATATCTAAACGATATTCTGCCTTTAGATAAATCGTATGGCGACATTTCTACTTTAACTCTATCGCCGGGCAAAATCTTAATATAGTGCATTCTCATTTTGCCTGAGATATGAGCGGTGATTACGTGACCGTTCTCTAGTTCTACATGGAACATTGCATTAGACAATGCTTCAATAATAGTTCCGTCTTGTTCAATTGCTGTTTGCTTGGCCATTTTATAATTTAAGATTTACAATTTTATAATGTTGCGCTTTTTTACTCGTATCTTGTAACTTGTAACTCGTAACGAAATTTAAATTGCTTTGTTACCTAAAATTTGTTCAATATATTCAAAACTCGATAAGATGTCAGCTTTTCCACGCCTTATGGCGATAGAATGTTCAAAATGAGCTGAGGGCTTTTTATCAATAGTTCGAGTTGTCCAACCATCATTTTCAAAGAGAAGATTGCGCTTACCCAAATTTATCATCGGCTCGATAGCGATAGTCATACCTGATTTAAGCATGATACCATTTCCTTTCCGACCATAATTAGGAACTTCAGGCGATTCGTGCAAATTACGACCAACACCATGTCCTATCATTTCGCGGACAACTGAATAACCACGATTTTCGCAGAATTCTTGTATGGCATAACCTACGTCTCCTAAACGTTTCCCTTCCTGAGCTTGCTCTATACCTTTGTAAAGAGATTCTTTAGTGGTTCGCAATAATTCAATAATTTCAGGCTTCACATTGCCTACACAAAAAGTGTAAGCAGAGTCTCCATGAAAACCATTGATATAAGCACCACAATCTACCGAGATAATATCACCATCTTCCAAAACAATCTTTTCCGAAGGGATACCATGTACTACCTGATCGTTAACAGAAGTACAAATAGATTTTGGAAAACCGCTATATCCAAGGAAACCTGGAACCGCTCCATTATCTCTGATAAACTCATCCGCTACTTTATTCAATTGCTCTGTACTAATTCCCGGAGCAATTAGTTTTGCCATTTCGGCTAAAGTTTTGGCAACTATTTGATTACTGATACGGAGGTATTCAATCTCTTCATCAGTTTTTAAAAAAATCATCTAATCTAATTTTAATAAGCCGAAGCACCACTTGATCTTCCCTTAATTTTTCCGGATTTCAATAAACCATCGTAATGACGCATCAATAAATGACTTTCGATTTGCTGCAAAGTATCCAATACTACACCTACTAAAATCAGTAAAGATGTACCACCGAAAAATTGAGCAAATGATTGATTGATTCCTAATAAAGAAGCAAAAGCAGGCATGATAGCCACAATAGCAAGAAAAATTGATCCTGGCAAAGTAATTCTGGACATGATGGTATCAAGATATTCAGTTGTTCGTTTACCTGGTTTGATTCCTGGTATAAAACCATTATTTCTCTTCATATCTTCAGCCATTTGAGTCGGATTAATTGTAATTGCAGTATAAAAATACGTAAAAGCAATAATCATTAAAGCAAATACAAAATTATACCAAAACCCTTTATTGTTCATAAAGGCTCCAATAAATCCATTCAATGATTGAGAATGAGTAAAACCAGCCAATGTTACAGGGATAAACATGATAGCCTGAGCAAAAATGATAGGCATTACACCTGCAGCATTTATTTTCAAAGGAATATACTGACGTACACCACCATATTGTTTGTTACCCACTACACGTTTAGCATATTGTACAGGAATCTTACGAGTACCTTGAACCAACATAATAGAGGCAGCGATTACCAACAACAAGAAAATAATTTCGAGCAAGAACATAACTAGACCACCACCTGCATCAGTTAAGCGTGAAGCAAATTCTTTGATAACAGCACCTGGAAAACGAGAAATAATACCAACCAAGATAATAAAGGAAATACCATTTCCAATACCTTTATCGGTAATACGCTCACCAAGCCACATTACGAACATACTTCCACCTGCTAAAATCAATGTAGAGGAAACTGTAAACCAAAATCCTCCTGGTAAAGCCGATCCAGCCTGAGCTAATTGAACACTTAAATTGATCAAATACGAAGGACCTTGCAATAACAAAATTGCTACGGTAAGATAACGTGTATATTGATTCATTTTGCGTCGTCCACTTTCGCCTTCGCGTTGCATTTTTTGGAAATAAGGCACTGCTATCGTCAACAACTGTATAACAATTGAAGCCGAAATATAAGGCATAATTCCAAGTGCAAAAACAGAGGCATTAGCGAAAGCTCCTCCAGAGAACATATCCAACAAGGCCATTAAACCACCACTGGTCTGATCTTTCAACACTGTTAAAGCGGTTGGGTCAATACCCGGAAGTACGATAAACGAACCAAAACGATAAATTAAAACAAGTAATATTGTTGTTAATAACCGATTACGTAGGTCTTCGATTTTCCAGATATTTTTAAGTGTCTCTATGAATTTCATGCGATTATAATTTTACTACGGTTCCACCTGCGGCAACAATTGCTTCTTCTGCCGATTTAGAAAATGCATTAGCTTCAACTTCGATTTTAACTGTTAAAGCACCTTTACCTAAAATTTTCACTAAAGCTGTTCTTGAAATAAATCCGGCTTCGCGCAATTCGTTCAAACCAATTTTAGTAAGTTTGTGAGTAACAGCTAATAATTCGATTGTATCGATATTAATAGCTTTATATTCAACGCGGTTTACGTTTTTGAAACCAAATTTTGGTAATCGACGTTGAATAGGCATCTGACCACCTTCAAATCCAATTTTCTTGGAATAACCTGAACGTGATTTCTGTCCTTTGTGCCCTTTGGTAGAAGTTCCACCTAAACCTGAACCAGTTCCACGACCGATACGTTTACGAGTTTTTACGGAGCCTACCGCGGGGGTTAAATTACTTAAATTCATATCTTAATATTTAAAGAGTCTTTGAATAATATTATTTTAATACTTCAACCAAGTGTTTCACTTTATTGACCATACCCAAAATTTGTGGGGTAGCCTCGTGTTCAACTACGGCATTCATTTTTTTCAAACCTAATGCCTCTAAAGTCAATTTTTGATCATAGGGACGTTTGATTTTACTGCGAACTTGTTTAATCTTTATAGTTGCCATAATTTTAATTTTTATCCGTTAAATACTTTGTTGACTGATATTCCGCGGTTTTGAGCCACCATATGTGCATCGCGTAATTCGCCTAATGCAACAATTGTAGCTTTTACAAGGTTATGCGGATTCGATGACCCTTTTGATTTTGCCAATACATCAGTTACACCAACACTTTCGAGTACGGCGCGCATAGCACCACCCGCTTTAACACCTGTACCTTGCGATGCAGGGTGCAGAAATACTTGTGCTCCACCAAACTTTGCAAGTTGTTCGTGAGGAATAGTTCCGTTCAATAACGGCACCTTGATAAGGTTTTTCTTTGCTGCTTCAGTTCCTTTGGCAATAGCTGCCGTAACTTCACCCGCTTTACCAAGTCCCCAGCCTACAATACCATCTTCGTTACCTACCACTACAATAGCGGAGAAACTGAAGGTACGTCCACCTTTGGTTACTTTTGTAACACGATTCACAGCTACCAATCTTTCTTTTAATTCCAGATCGTTGGTCGTTTTTACTTTATTCATATTAGTTGCCTTGCTTGATTAAAATTTAAGACCAGCTTCGCGTGCAGCTTCGGCCAATTGTTTAACTCTACCGTGATATAAATAACCATTACGGTCAAATACCACTTCTGTAATTCCGGCTTCCGAAGCAACTTTAGCTACCATTGCGCCTACTTTGGCAGCCTGTTCTGATTTTGTCGCTTTTTCAGTAAAACCTACCGAAGAAGCCGAAGCTAAAGTCACACCAGCCACATCATCGATAAGCTGAGTATAAATTTGTGTATTGCTTCTAAATACAGTCATACGGGGTTTCAGAGCAGTTCCCGACACTTTATGACGGATATGTTCTTTTATTCTATTTCTTCTATCTAAATTTGTTCTCATAACTTCACAAGTTTACGTAAATTATTTTTTACCAGCAGATTTACCTGCTTTGCGGCGAACAACTTCACCTGCAAAACGAACTCCTTTTCCTTTGTAAGGTTCCGGTTTGCGGAATGAGCGTATTTTTGCGCAAACTTGACCAATCAATTGCTTGTCTGCACTTTCCATTATAATCAATGGGTTCTGGTTACGTTCGTTTTTTGTTTCTACCTTAATTTCTGAAGGTAAACTCAAAAAGATATTGTGGGTGTAACCTAATGCAAGTTCTAAAACTTGACCTTGGTTCGACACACGATAACCAACTCCTACTAATTCTAAAGTCTTTTTATAACCTTCAGAAACGCCAATAATCATATTGTTAATTAAAGAGCGATAAAGACCGTGCAATGAGCGATTCAATCTTTCATCATCGGGACGGGTAACTGTACAAACGCCTGGCTCAACAGTTACGGATATATTTTCATTCACATTTTGAGTTAAAGTACCCTTAGGACCTTTTACGGTTACAACGGTATCTTTTACTGTTACTGTTACTCCTGCGGGAATACTTATGGGTAATCTTCCTATTCTTGACATTTTCTTTCCTCCTAAGTTTTAATAAATGTAACAAATAACTTCACCACCAACTTTCAAATTGATAGCTTCTTTATTAGTAATTACTCCTTTCGAGGTTGAAAGAATAGCAATCCCCAATCCGTTCAATACGCGTGGCATATCTTGGTAGCCTACATATCTACGTAAACCTGGGGTAGAAATACGAATTAATTTCTTAATTGAACTTACTTTATTGACTGGGTCATATTTAAGGGCTATTTTGATAGTACCCTGTGGACCTTCTTCAATAAATTTGTAATTCAGGATATACCCTTTTTCATGTAGAATACGGGTAAGTTCCTTTTTAAAATTCGATGCCGGAATTTCAACCACTCGGTGATTGGCTTTGATAGCGTTCCGCAATCGGGTTAAATAATCTGCGATTGGATCTGTCATATTTTTGTTTATAAATTAATCCCGACTACCGGGACAATATTTAACTTGATCTCCTACCTCCACAAAGGAGGAATTTAGAAACCTATTTTTATTAAAAGTTCTATTGATATCACTCACTATTCCCCTTCAGGGGTTAGGGGCAATTACCAGCTTGCTTTCTTTACTCCAGGGATAAGACCTTTAGAGGCCATTTCGCGGAACTGAATACGTGATAATCCAAATTGACGCATATATCCTTTTGGACGACCTGTAATGCTACAACGGTTATGCATACGTATTGGTGATGAATTACGGGGCAATGCTTGCAATGCATCATAATTTCCATCAGCTAATATTTGTGCACGTTTTGCAGCGTATTTAGCAACCAGCTTGGCTCTTTTAACCTCACGGGCTTTCATTGATTCTTTTGCCATTGTATCTCTAATTAGTTTTTCTTAAATGGTAAGCCAAATTCCTTTAACAGTGCAAAACCCTCAGCATCATTATCAGCTGTGGTTACGAAAGTGATATTCATACCCAAAATACGGGATATACCATCAATGTTAATTTCAGGAAAAATGATTTGTTCTGTAATTCCTAAAGTATAGTTTCCACGTCCATCCAATTTACTTTCGATACCTCTAAAGTCACGTACACGAGGTAACGCTACTCTAACAAGTCTTTCAAGAAACTCATACATACGGTCGCCACGTAAGGTTACGCGAACACCAATAGGCATTTTTTTACGTAATTTGAAATTCGAAATATCTTTTTTAGATATAGTAGCAACAGCCTTTTGACCTGTTATAGTAGTCATTTCGTTGATAGCAACTTCAATGATTTTTTTGTCTGCAACAGCGATACCCAACCCTTGGTTGAGGACTATTTTTTCGAGTTTCGGAGACTGCATTACTGAAGTATATCCGAATTCTTTCACTAAGATAGGAACGATGCGTTCTCTATAATCTTGTTTTAAATTTGCTGTATTCATTCTTAGATTTCTCCTCCTGTTTTTTTAGAAATACGCACCAATTTGCCTTCGGCATTCAACTTACGTCCTACACGAACGGGTTTACCGTTTTCTACAGGATTTAAGTTTGAAATATGAATAGCAGCTTCTTGTTTCAATATGCCACCTTGAGGACTTTTTGCGTTAGGTTTGGTGCTCTTTGACACCATATTTACACCTTCTACGAATGCGCGTTTATCCTTCACAAGAACTTCCAACACGCGACCGGTTTTGCCTTTATCGACTCCGGTATTAACGTAAACGGTATCACCTTTTTTTATGTGTAATTTACTCATCACTAATTTATATTTCGAAGATTAAAGCACTTCAGGTGCAAGTGAAATGATTTTCATATTGGTAGCACGCAATTCGCGAGCCACAGGGCCGAATATACGGCTTCCACGGATTTCACCAGAGTTGTTTAATAAAACGCAGGCGTTATCGTCAAAACGAATATAAGAACCGTCGGCACGACGTACTTCTTTTTTCGTACGAACTATTACAGCTTTTGATACGGTACCTTTTTTTACTTCCGATGAAGGGATAACACTCTTCACTGAAACTACAATAATATCGCCTAAAGATGCATATCGTTTACTGGTTCCTCCTAATACACGAATACAGAGGCATTCTTTTGCTCCACTGTTATCGGCTACTACGAGTCTTGATTCTTGTTGTATCATAATTACTTAACTCTTTCGATAATTTCAGTTAATCTCCATCTTTTTAGTTTACTCAGCGGACGGGTTTCCATGATACGTACTGTGTCACCAATGTTACAGTCGTTCTTCTCGTCATGAGCATGGTATTTTTTTGTCTTATTTACGAATTTTCCGTAAATAGGGTGTTTTTCTTTCCACTTAACAGCCACAGTAATGGTTTTTTCCATTTTATTGCTGAAAACGACACCCGTTCTTTCTTTTCTTAAATTTCTTGTTTCCATCAGGATCTGAATTTTATTGATTAATTTCACGCTGACGTAAAACAGTAGCAAGACGTGCGATAGTTCTACGAACCACTTTTATTTGCAACGGATTGTCGAGCGGAGAAATGGCATGATTCAATTTCAAACGACTTAATTGATCTTGTTCAGTATCCATTCGTTCTTGAATCTCTTTTGTGTTTAATTCTTTAATTTCTCTTGTTTTCATTTTTCCTTACACATTTTGAGAAGTAAAATCATAATCGCGTCTTACTACAAATTTAGTAGTAACCGGTAGTTTTTGAGCAGCTAAACGCAAAGCTTCTTTAGCAATATCGAAAGATACGCCTTCCACTTCGAAAAGCATACGTCCTGGAGTAATAGGAGCAACGAATCCTTCGGGAGCACCCTTACCTTTACCCATACGAACCTCTGCCGGTTTCTTGGTAATAGGTTTATCAGGGAATACGCGTATCCAGATTTGACCCTGACGTTGCATATAACGGGTTACAGCAATACGGGCAGCTTCAATTTGACGACCAGTTAACCATTTGGATTCTAAAGATTTTATTCCAAAAGAACCGAACGCTAATTGATTACCTCGTTGGGCATTTCCTTTCATGCGCCCTTTTTGCTGTCTCCTGAACTTTGTTTTTTTAGGTTGTAACATAATTTCCTTAAATCAAATTCATTTATAACAGTTATTTATTTCTTTTTTTGAAGCCTTTATTAGCTCCACGATCGTTCGCACGGTCGTTTTTGAAACGATCTCCACCTCTTCCTGCGTCTTTGGTTGCAGTGAAATTAGGAGACAAATCTTTTTTTCCGTAGACTTCACCACGACAAATCCAAACTTTGATACCAATAATACCTACTTTAGTTAATGCTTCGGCATGTGCATAATCGATATCTGCTCTGAAAGTGTGAAGTGGAGTACGTCCTTCTTTGTACATTTCCGAACGTGCCATCTCGGCTCCATTCAAACGACCTGAACATTGAATTTTGATTCCTTCGGCACCCATACGCATTGTAGCGGCAATTGCCATCTTGGTAGCACGGCGGTAAGCAATTTTACCTTCCACCTGACGGGCTACGTTGTTGGCAACGATAACTGCATCTAATTCTGGACGTTTGATTTCAAATATATTGATTTGGATATCCTTATCGGTTACCTTTTTCAATTCTTCTTTTAGTTTATCAACTTCTTGTCCGCCTTTACCGATAATAATACCAGGACGAGCTGTACAGATAGTGATAGTTACTAATTTCAACGTACGTTCGATAACTATACGCGATATGCTTGCTTTTGCCAATCGTGCGTTCAGGTAACTTCTGATTTTGTGGTCTTCAAGTATGGTTTCAGCATAATTGTTTCCACCGTACCAGTTTGAATCCCATCCACGGATAATTCCTAAGCGGTTACTTATCGGATTAATTTTTTGTCCCATCGAGCAATTAATTTTCGTTATCGTTAGTAATTTTTGTATCTACGAATAAAGTTACGTGATTCGAACGCTTGCGAATACGGTAACCGCGTCCCTGAGGAGCTGTACGTAGACGTTTCAGCATTGTTGCCGAATCAACGGCTATATTACTTACATATAAATTAGCATTGTCAGCTTTTTGTTCTGTCTTGGCTTCCCAATTGGAAATAGCTGATTTCAGTAATTTTTCTAATCTTCCTGAAGCTTCTTTTGATGAAAACTTTAGTACGCTTAACGCTTTGTTCACCTCCATACCGCGTATCATATCGGCCACAAGGCGCATTTTACGTGGCGAAGTCGGAACATCGTTGAGCTTAGCGAAGTAAAGAGACTTGTTAGCTTCTTTTCTAGCATCGGCTGATATTTTTTTTCTTGCACCCATTTCTTGAAATGTTTATTTTTTCTGTGTTAAAATTTCAATGGATCACTTTTTCTTACCACCATGACCGCGGAAGTTACGAGTAGGTGAAAATTCACCTAGCTTGTGTCCTACCATATTTTCGGTAATGTATACAGGTATAAACTTGTTTCCATTGTGAACTGCAATTGTGTGACCAACAAAATCAGGGGAAATCATTGTAGCACGAGACCATGTTTTTATAACGGTTTTCTTTCCGCTATCATTCATGGCTACGACTTTCTTCTCGAGCTTCAGATTTATAAAAGGTCCTTTTTTTAATGAACGGCTCATATTATTTACTTAATTTTTCTGATTATTTTTTCTTTCTTTCAATAATATACTGGCTCGATTGTTTCTTAGGAGCACGTGTTTTGTACCCTTTAGCTAACAAGCCTTTGCGTGAACGTGGATGACCACCAGAAGCACGGCCTTCTCCACCACCCATGGGGTGATCAACCGGGTTCATAGCTACACCGCGAACGCGAGGACGACGTCCAAGCCAGCGAGAACGACCTGCTTTACCAGATCTTTCGAGAGCGTGGTCTGAATTTCCAACTGTTCCAATGGTTGCTTTACAAGTAGCAAGAATTTTACGAACTTCTCCGGAAGGTAATTTTACGATTACGTATTTATCTTCACGTGAAGTTAACTGGGCAAAAGTACCTGCAGAACGTGCCATCGCGGCACCTTGTCCGGGACGTAATTCGATATTATGAATTATGGTACCCAGCGGTATAATCTGCAAAGGCAATGAATTACCTACTTCGGGAGCAGCATCTGCACCTGAAAGGACTACCTGACCAACCTGCAATCCGTTTGGTGCAAGCATATATCTTTTTTCCCCATCAGCATAAAACAACAAAGCGATACGTGCCGAACGATTCGGATCATATTCAATGGTTTTTACTGTTGCAGGAACACCGTCTTTATTACGTTTAAAGTCAATTACTCTATATTTCTTCTTGTGTCCGCCACCTAAGTAGCGCATGGTCATTTTACCATCATGGTTACGACCACCGGATTTACCTTTACTTCCTACAACAAGAGATTTCTCTGGTACACTCGCAGTAATTGTGTCGAACGTACCAATAATCTTGTGTCTTTGCCCCGGTGTTGTGGGTCTTAATTTACGTACAGCCATTTATATTTAACTATTTACTGATTTACAATTTATTCATTTATTTTTATCACTTACTTTTTATTGAAATAGTAAATTGTAAATGATAAAATTGTAAATGCTTTTATATATTGCTATAAAAATCGATTTGTTCTCCTTCTTTAACTGTAACGATGGCCTTTTTGTAGGCTGGTGTGCTTCCGCTGATTACGCCACTTTTGGTAAAACGACTTTTTTTCTTTGGTGCAACAACGATTGTATTTACGTCTGTTACAGTTACATTATACAATGCTTCAACCGCTTGTTTTATTTCAATCTTGTTGGCAGTTTTTTGAACTCTAAAGCCATAGCGGTTCAGTTTGTCGCTCAGTTTTGTCATTTTCTCTGAAACGATTGGTTTTACTATAATTCCCATCTCTGTACCTCCTATGCGTTAAAAATTTGTTCAATTGCCGATACCGAATCTTCGGTTAATACAAGAGTTTTGGCATCAAGCACTATATAAGTGTTTAATTCCGAAACAGTTACAACATTTACCTTAGGTAAATTACGAGCCGACAAATATACGTTTTTATTTGCAGTTGCTAAAACTATTAGCGGTTTTTTATCGACAAGTTGTAAACTTTTTGTCATTGCTACAAATTCTTTCGTTTTTGGAGCATCGAAATGTAAGTTCTCAATTACTGTAATAAGGTCATTTTGAGCCTTGTACGACAATGCAGATTTACGAGCAAGTTGTTTTACTTTCTTGTTCAGTTTAAAACTGTAATCGCGAGGAGTAGGACCGAACATACGACCACCACCAACACGAACACCTGATTTGATATCGCCCGGACGAGCACCACCGCCGCCTTTTTGACGACCAAGTTTGCGAGTTGATCCGGAAAGTTGGCTACGACCTTTTGTTTGGTGTGTTCCCTGACGTTGATTGGCCAAATACTGTTTCACATCTAAATAAATAGCATGGTCGTTTGGCTCAATACCGAAGACAGAGTCATTCAAAGATACTACTCTTCCTGTGTCTTCTCCTTTAATATTTACTACTTTCAGTTCCATGATTATTTATTGATGATTACGATTGAACCTTTAGCTCCAGGAACCGAACCCTTGATAAGGATAAGATTGTGTTCTGGAATCACTTTTAATACCTGTAGGTTTTGAATAGTTACCTGATCACCACCCATACGTCCACCCATGCGCATACCTTTAAATACACGTGAAGGATATGAAGAAGCTCCCAAAGAACCTGGTGCACGAAGACGATTATGCTGACCGTGAGTCGCTTGTCCTACACCGGCAAAACCATAACGTTTTACAACGCCCTGAAAACCTTTACCTTTTGAAGTCCCGATAACATCTACATAGATATCAGCTTCAAACATTTCTACGGTGATTGTCTCACCTAATTTGAAATCTTTATCGATTTCTTTGAATTCAACCAAGTGTCTCTGAGGTGCTACTCCTGCTGCCTTAAAACGTCCTGCTTCAGCTTTGTTGGTGTGTTTTTCAGTTTTTTCCTGAAAACCTACCTGTATAGCTACATAGCCATCTGTTTCTACGGTTTTGATTTGAGTAACAACACAAGGACCTGCTTCGATAACAGTACATGGTATATTTTTACCATCGGCACTGAAAACGGATGTCATTCCGATTTTTTTTCCTAATAATCCTGGCATTTCAATTGTTGTTAACCCCTAACCCCTAAAGGGGGATCGGTTTGTTTATTTATTTAATTAATTATTCTTTGTAAACTTGTATAATTACGTTTACTCAATTACTTGTTCACTTGTCTACTCGTTTACTAGTCTACTTTTTTATTTGTTTACTCGTTTACTTGTCTACTCGTTTACTTGTAGCTGCTATTACACTTTAATCTCTACCTCTACTCCACTTGGCAATTCAAGTTTCATAAGTGCTTCAACGGTTTTAGCTGTTGAGCTATAGATGTCGATTAAGCGTTTGTATGAACACAGTTCAAATTGTTCACGTGATTTCTTGTTCACGAATGTTGAACGGTTTACTGTAAAAATACGTTTGTGTGTTGGAAGTGGAATTGGTCCGCTAACTACTGCACCGGTAGCTTTTACTGTTTTTACAATCTTCTCAGCTGACTTATCTACTAAGTTGTGATCGAAAGATTTTAATTTGATACGAATTTTTTGACTCATGTCGATTTAATTTAAGCCCCCTAATCCCCCAAGGGGGACTTTCAGAGCGAGTATTTATTTGATTTTTATCTAATTTAGTTAAGAGTCATTCACTAACTAAATGTCTTTATTATTATTTAAGCAAATCCAAAATCCCCCTTGGGGGATTAGGGGGTTCTATAAAAGTTCTACTTTACCTTTGAATTCTGCAACTACTTCCTTAGCAATAGAATTAGAAACCTCAGCATAATGATCAAATTCCATCGTTGATGTTGCACGTCCTGATGTAATAGTACGCAAAGCGGTTACATATCCGAAAGTTTCTGCTAACGGAACTTTAGCTTTTACGATTCTTGCACCTGTACGGCTTGATTCCATTCCTTCAACCTGTCCACGGCGTTTGTTCAAGTCACCAATTACATCACCCATACTTTCTTCAGGAGTAACAACTTCCATTTTCATGATAGGTTCCAAAAGAATTGGTCTTGCTTTGGCACAAGCTTCTTTATAAGCCATCTGAGCACAAATTTCGAAAGATAATTGATCCGAGTCAACTGCGTGATAAGAACCATCGATAACGGTTACTTTCAATTTATCAAGTGGGAATCCAGCTAAAACACCATTTTTCATGGCTACTGTGAAACCTTTTTGGATAGAAGGGATATATTCCTTTGGGATATTTCCACCTTTCACTACATCAACAAATTGTAAAGTTCCTTCGAAATCTTTATCAGCTGGCTCCACACGTACAATCATATCAGCAAATTTACCACGTCCACCCGATTGTTTCTTGTAAACTTCACGGATTTCAACAGATTTTGAAATTGCTTCTTTGTATGATACTTGTGGTCGTCCTTGATTACATTCAACTTTAAACTCACGTTTCAAACGATCAATAATGATTTCAAGGTGAAGTTCACCCATTCCACTAATAATAGTCTGTCCAGATTGTTCTTGAGTATGTACTGTAAATGTTGGATCTTCTTCAGCTAATTTATTCAATCCAATACCCAATTTATCCAAATCTTTTTGAGTTTTAGGCTCAATAGAGATTCCAATAACCGGTGTTGGGAAGTCCATCGATTCAATTGTTATTGGGTTATTTTCATCACATAATGTATCACCAGTACGGATATCTTTAAAACCAACACCAGCACCAATATCACCTGCCGAAATCATTTCAACTGGATTTTGTTTATTGGAGTGCATCTGGAAAATACGTGAAATACGCTCTTTCTTTTCAGAACGGGTATTGTATACGTACGAACCAGCAGGAAGTTTACCTGAATATACTCTGAAGAAACACAGACGACCTACATAAGGGTCAGTAGCGATCTTAAATGCTAATGCACACAAAGGTTCAGAAGCATCTGGATGGCGAATAACTTGTTTTTCAGGATCACGAGGATCAAAACCTATTGTTTCGGGAGTATCTAACGGGCTTGGAAGGTAAGCACAAACAGCATCAAGCATAGTTTGCACACCTTTATTTTTAAATGCAGAACCACAAATCATTGGATTAATTTCCATAGTTAGTGTAGCTTTACGGATAGCCACTTTGATTTCATCCTCAGTAATTGTAGAAGGATCGTCAAAGTATTTTTCCATTAAAACATCATCGTATTCAGCGACAATTTCTAACATTTTATCTCTCCATTCTTCAGCTTCAGCCAATAAGTCAGCAGGTATTTCTTCTACGTGGTAGTCAGCACCCATTGATTCATCGTGCCAAAGAATAGCTTTCATTTGTACCAAATCGATAACACCTTTGAATTTTTCTTCAGCACCGATTGGAATTTGAATTGGACATGGTTTAGCACCAAGTACAGTTTTAATTTGACGTATAACTTCGTAAAAATCTGCACCAGAACGATCCATTTTATTTACGAACCCAATACGAGGAACATTGTATTTGTCAGCCTGACGCCATACTGTTTCAGATTGTGGCTCAACACCACCAACTGCACAAAACGTAGCTACGGCACCATCCAAAATACGCAATGAACGCTCTACCTCAACGGTAAAGTCAACGTGTCCTGGAGTATCAATCAGGTTAATTTTATATTTATCGCCCAGATAGTCCCACGAAGTTGTGGTAGCAGCCGAAGTGATAGTAATACCACGTTCTTGCTCTTGTTCCATCCAGTCCATTGTTGCAGCACCATCGTGTACCTCACCAATTTTGTGAGTTAAACCAGTATAAAACAAAATACGTTCAGACGTAGTTGTTTTACCGGCATCGATATGTGCCATGATACCGATATTTCTATTATATCTTAAATCTCCTTTAGCCATCTATCTCTATTGAATTTTCTTTTTTAAAATTTAAACTTTTCAATTAGAATCTAAAGTGAGCAAATGCACGGTTAGCTTCAGCCATACGGTGCATATCTTCCTTGCGTTTGAAAGCACCACCTTGGTTGTTAAAAGCATCAACGATTTCGGCAGCCAACTTATCAGCCATCGAACGTCCACCACGCTTGCGTGAATATAATATAAGATTCTTCATTGAAATTGATTCCTTGCGATCAGCACGGATTTCGGTAGGTACTTGGAATGTAGCACCACCCACACGACGAGATTTAACTTCGACTAAAGGGGTGATATTTTCGAGGGCTTTTTTCCAAATATCGAGTGGAGATTTTTCTTCGTTAGGAAGTTTGTTTTTCACAACTTCTAAAGATGAATAGAAAATGTCGAAGGCTGTAGATTTTTTGCCGTCAAACATCAAGTGGTTTACAAATTTTGTAACCATCGACTCATTGAAAACAGGATCCGGTAGGATCATCCGTTTTTTTGGTTTCGATTTTCTCATTTTTAATAAAATTTCCGTTTTTTGTTTTTGTTGGTTGCTATTAGTCTTACTTCAACAATTCCTCCGAACTGTTTACTCAACCTATCATCTGCTACCTTGAAAACTCAAACAAGTGTTTAAACTTGAATTTGTTAGTTTTTGTTGAAAGGGAATTAAATCTTTAAGTCCCCACTGGGGATCTATTAAGACCTCTTATTTCTTTTTACCTTTAGCTGGTGCACCTTTAACAGCTCCTTTGGCTGCGGCTCCTGCTTTTGGGCGTTTAGTACCGTATTTCGACCGACGTTGGGTACGACCGTTTACTCCTGCTGTATCGAGTGTTCCACGAACCACGTGATAACGTACTCCCGGAAGGTCTTTTACACGGCCACCACGTACTAAAACGATTGAGTGTTCCTGTAAATTGTGTCCTTCTCCTGGTATGTAGGCATTCACTTCTTTTTGGTTAGTTAAACGTACACGAGCAACTTTACGCATTGCTGAGTTCGGTTTTTTAGGAGTGGTAGTGTACACACGAACACATACGCCACGACGCTGAGGACAAGAATCCAACGCACGAGATTTACTTTGTTCGACGATTACTGCTCTTCCTTTTCTAACTAATTGCTGAATTGTAGGCATTTTACTTTGTTTTTATTCTTTAACTACTTAATTTTCTGCCATCATGGCTTTAGTCCAAAATGGGTTGCAAAGATAGAGTTTTTATTTTAATTGACAATGGCTAAACTGCAAAAATAATTTATATTTATTTCAAGGACTTTAGTATGGTGTAAATTAACATTATACAGACTTGATTAACTAAGATTTATATAGAAAATTGAGACGTTTTTAACAATGTCCTATAAATCAAAACACCCTTCGGAAGTAAACCGAAGGGTGCAATAAGTATAATTACAGTGAATAAAAATTTATTGACAACATTAAAAGACTATCAACAAAAATAATTACTCTTGATTAAGTGTAATACGTTTGAAATCTTTGGCGGTTGCTTTATTAGCTTTCAAATAATCGGCAACAGTAATTTTATTGTCCTTGATAAAGGTTTGTTCAATTAATGTAGATTCTTGGAAAAACTTATTTAAACGACCTTGTGCAATTTTTTCAAGCATGTTTTCAGGTTTTCCTTCTTCACGTGCTTTCTCACGACCAACTTCAAGCTCTGTTGCGATGATTTTCTCAGGAACTAAAGAACGATCCAATGAAACAGGATTCATAGCAGCAGCCTGCATAGCCACGTCGCGAGCAACTTGGAAATCAACACCTTCTTCAGCAAATGCTACAATTGTAGACAATTTATTTCCTGGATGAATGTAAGCAGAAGTTGTTCCACCTTGTACAAATTCGTAATAATCGAGTTGCATTTTTTCGCCAGTAATACCTGAACGTTCAGTTACTATTTCTTCGATGGTACGACCAGTCATAGTTAGTGCTTTTACTTCATCGAGTGTGGCACATTTAGCAGCAGCTGCAGCATCCAAAATAGATTGGGCAAGTGCAATAAATTCGGCATTTTTAGCTACAAAGTCAGTTTCACATTTAAGTGCTATACAAGCAGCAAAACCATCTTTGGCCAATGCCAACACACAACCTTCGGAAGCCTCGCGATCGCTACGTTTTGCAGCAACAGCCTGTCCTCTTTTTCGAATAATTTCTATTGCTTTATCAAAATCACCTTCTGATTCAATCAAAGCATTTTTGCAATCCATCATTCCGGCACCGGTCATAGTGCGAATTTTGGTAATTTCTGCCATTGTTACAGCCATAATTGTAGTATTTAAAGTACTACCCCCAAACCCATAAATGGGCATAAGAAATAGTAGTTATTTGTTTTTTTAATTTTAAAATTAAGAACGAGTTACCTGCTAAAATTAACCTGTAACTCGTTTTATTAGAAACTAAGTCTTTAAGTCCCTTAAGGGATTAGGAGTCCTATTCTTCTTCTTTGATGAATTTTTTAACCACGTTGGCATTCAATGCTTCTTCGTCCTCTTTTTGAGTTCTTGGACGTTTTGAAATGCGTGATTTTTTTTCTTTAGAAACTGGGACTTCGGATGCTTCAGTATCTACTTTTTCAACCTTACGTTCTTCGAGTCCTTCTTGAATAGCTTCAACAATTGCAGTTAAAATTACGTCAACAGATTTTGTAGCGTCATCGTTAGCAGGTATCACGAAGTCAATTCCATAAGGATTAGAGTTGGTATCAACAATTCCAAAAACTGGAATTCCTAAGCGTTGTGCTTCTTTTACTGCAATATGTTCTTTCATAACATCCACGACGAAAATAGCAGAAGGTAAACGTGTTAAATCGGCAATTGAACCTAAATTCTTTTCGAGTTTTTCACGTTGACGAGAAACTTGCAGTTTTTCGCGTTTCGACATATTAGCGAAAGTCCCATCAGTAGCCATTTTATCAATGGTACTCATTTTTTTCACAGCTTTACGAATAGTTGGAAAGTTTGTTAACATACCTCCAGCCCAACGCTCAGTGATATAAGGCATACCAACTGCAGCTGCTTTTTCTGAAACTACATCTTTAGCTTGTTTTTTGGTAGCTACGAAAAGGATTTTACGTCCTGATTTTGCTATACTTTTCAAAGCAGAAGCTGCTTCGTCAACTTTAACCACTGTTTTGTGCAAATCGATAATGTGGATATCGTTACGCTCCATGAAAATATAAGGAGCCATGGCAGGATTCCATTTGCGTTTCAAGTGACCAAAATGACATCCGGCCTCTAATAATTGTTCAAAATTTGTTCTTGACATTTTTTGTTTTTTAAATTTGTTTACTTTCTTCTTGTAGATTTCAATCTCCGGGTAGCCTTACAGTATGTACAATGAGTCCTGGAAATTTAGATACTAAACTAATGTGCAAATTTGCCAACAATTTAATTCGCCAATGAATATGCACAGAAAATTGGCATATTGGCATATTTAAAAATTGGCATATTGATATTAACGTTTTGAGAACTGGAATCTCTTACGAGCTTTTGGTTGTCCTGGTTTCTTACGTTCTACTTCGCGTGGGTCGCGAGTCATGAATCCTTCTGATTTCAATGCTGGTTTGTCTTCTGGATTGATTTTTACCAAAGCACGAGCAATAGCTAAACGCAATGCTTCTGATTGTCCTTTGAAACCTCCACCGTCAAGATTTACCTTGATATCATAATTTTCAGCAACACCTAATTTGTTCAATGGTTGTTTAACAACATATTGCAAAAGTGGTGATGGAAAATATACAGCAAGTTCACGTTTGTTAATGGTAATTTTACCAGTTCCTTCGCTTACGAAAACACGAGCAACAGCTGCCTTTCTTCTTCCTAATGCATTTATAACTTCCATATTGATTATTTAAGTGTGTTTAAATCTAATTGTTTAGGTTGTTGAGCCTGTTTGTCGTGTTCTGCTCCTGCAAAAACATAAAGATTTCCAAGCAATTTTGCACCTAATTTATTCTTTGGCAACATCCCTTTTACTACTTTTCTGATTAGTTTTTCAGGACTTTTTTCCATTAATTTGGCTGGTGTTATTTCACGTTGTCCACCTGGATAACCCGTGTGACTCAAATAAACTCTATCGTTCCATTTGTTACCTGTCAACTGCACTTTGTCAGCATTAATGATGATTACATTGTCGCCGCAATCAACGTGAGGAGTGAAATTTGGTTTGTATTTGCCACGCAAAAGTTTTGCAACTTTGGTACCCATACGTCCTAATATCAGCTCGGTAGCATCCACAACTACCCATTCTTTCTGCACAGTAGCTTTGTTGGCAGAAATGGTTTTATAACTTAACGTATCCACTTTTATAAAAATGTTTTTAATTAATAATTTGCCTTCTCTCTACTGTTACATTTTCTATATCTGAATGAGGCTAATCGGCACAAATACAGCATGTTTAAACAATTGAGTAAGAGCTATTACAATGGAATAATAAACGGACTGCAAAGATAGAGCTTTTGTTTGGATTACCAAACACTTAGCAATAATATTTTTATACGAGTATTATGCACGATTTCTCAGCCTAAAAAAGATAGGAATAGAAGTAGTATTAAGGTATAAAATAAACGACCCCTAACCCCTAAAGGGGAATTAAATTAGCTTCTTGTAGTTTTTACTTCGTTTTATTCTCACTAAATATATGTAGGCTAAATCTTGAAATCTCCGTTGGGAGATTTAGAGTGCTGCTCGTAATTTGTTTCCTTGTTTCCTTGTCAACTTGTCTACTCGTTTACCGGTTTACTAGTAACTGTTGGCGTTTCTAAAGGAATAGCTTCAACTGATTCTTCTAATGATGTAGAATCAGACGCTGTAGTATCGCGGGGAATATAAGTGTGACAGCGATATGTTTTGCTAATAGTTTCTTTTGGTTTTTGTAGAAATTTTCCACGATATTGCTTAAAACTATCATCTTTAAGGACTTTTTCCATAAACAAAGCAAAAATTGGCAAGGCTGTTTTACTCCCTTCGCCTAATTGACCAGTACGAAAATGCACACTTCTATGCTCACCGCCAACCCAAGCACCGCCAATTAAGTTCTTGGTGACTCCTACAAACCAAGCATCAGAATGGTTGGAAGAAGTACCTGTTTTCCCACCAAAATCAGTGTCGTAGTTAAACAAATCCCATTCCCACAAAGCTTGAGTTGTTCCTCCTGGCTCTGTCATTCCACCTTTCAACATTTCTGTCATCAACCAAGCAGTTTCGTATGTAACCACTCTTTTTTGGGTTTTATTGGCTTCAAAAATCACTTTGCCATTTTTGTCTTCAATTCTACTTACTAAAATCGGATCATGATACATTCCTTCGTTGACAACCGTACTAAATGAATTTACCAATTCGATTAAAGAAACATCCGACGAACCCAAGCAGGTGGATGGTTTATCTTCTAATGCTGTTTTAATTCCCAATAAATGAGCCGTTTTTATTATTTCAGGAATTCCCACTTCTTGTGCCAATTGCACCGCAACCGTATTGATGGAACGGGCAAAAGCGTGTTTCAAGGTCATGGAGTAACCTAAATAAGTTCCGTTTGCATTGCGGGGAACCCACGATTTTGGCTGGCCATTTTCAGTATAATCCCATTTAGTATACTTATCAACAATCTTATCGCAGGGTGCTTTACCGTGCATCATGGCAGTAGTATACACAAAAAGTTTAAAGGTAGATCCGGGCTGCCGTTTTGATTGTGCTACTTTATCATATTGCCAATATTTGAAATTAATATCGCCCACCCAAGCTTTAACGTTTCCGGTATTAGGCTCCATGGCCACGAAACTGGTATGCATAAAATGATTCATATACCGTATAGAATCCATCACGCTGAAAGTTGTGTCTTTCTCGCCCAATTTATAATCAAAAACCTTGGTACGATGAGCTACATTCAAGTATTTAAAGATAGAGTCTTTATTTCCATCATATCGATTGCTAAGCATGGCATAAGTTTTTGTCTTTTTAGCAATGTCCTCTACAAAGTTCACAATGTCCTTGTGATTCTCATCTTGCCAAGGATTTTGTCCTCGCCAATGATCGAAAAATCGGCGTTGTATCGTCTGCATTTGCTTATCAACAGCCTCTTCGGCATATTTTTGCAACCGCGAATCGATAGTAACATAAATTTTCAACCCATCGGCATAAATATCATATCCTGATGCTTCTTCCCATTCTTCGAGATATTTTGAAAGATAAGCTCTGAAATGCAATGCCTGACCATCGTAAAATTCATCAATATTATAATTTAACTCTATGGGTATGCTTTTCAGAGAGTCACCTACATGCTGACTGAATATCTTATGTTTCACTAAATTCTGTAACACAATATTACGTCGTTCTTTCGACCGTTTCGGATTGGCTTTGGGATTATAGGTTGTAGTGGCTTTAAGCAAACCAACTAATGTAGCCGATTGCTCGTAATTCAACTTGGAAGGTTTAGTTTTAAAATAAGTTTTGGCTGCTGTTCTAATTCCGTAAGCATTACTACCAAAATCTACGGTATTGAGATACATGGTAAGAATCTCATTTTTGGTATAAAAAATCTCGATCTTCACCGCTGTTGTCCACTCCTTGGTTTTCATTATCAAGAGTTTAATTCCAGGAATATGACCGAAAAGCCCTTTGGAATACTGGTTTCGAGTTTTGTACATATTCTTTACCAGCTGCTGAGTTATGGTGCTGGCTCCACGTGGATTGCCACTCATTATATCTTTTATGGCTGCAAAAACCCCCTGAATATCAATGCCATGATGGCTGTAAAACCGCTCATCTTCTGTAGCAATAAGGGTTTGAATTAATACAGGAGAAATATCTTCAAAATTTACTGGCGAACGGTTTTCGGTGTAGAACTTTCCAATAGATACGGCGTCGGAAGTAATTATTTCGGAGGATAAATTTTGTTCGGGGTGACTGATGCTATAAAGCGTAGGCGATTTTCCGAATAGCCATAAAAAGTTGATATCCACCACAAAAAGAAACAGTAAGAACATCCAAATAACAGTGAATGCAATATTGGCCAGTTTGCGATACCAAATTAAATTTCTATATCGTTTAAACCTCGCAATTCTCCAATCAATGAATTTTTCAACCCATTTTTTGAGGAAACTCCAAGATATAGACATATATATAAGTATAAACTTCCAAATACCTAAAAATCGATTCAGTACTTTTTCAAACATAACTATGAATATTGGACGGCAAAGTTAAAGTAAAAGATGGAATTAATTACTTTTTATAAAATTTAGATTACACTTTTTTCTAAAATTTTTACTTGATGGCTTTTACCTGAAACTATATTTCAAAAAACAAATAGGCGTACAACTATCAATCAGATTGTTATAAAAGAAAATGACCATCTGAATTGTATACTCAAACGGTCATTTTCGTATTTCAATAAACTAAGAGAATTAAATCAAAACTTCAACTATAAAATTGAATATCAATCAATTAAATACAATGAAAATTTTCATATCTCAAATCTCAAATCCCAAACTCTTTTTTAATTGCTTCTACCATATCGGTTTTTTCCCAAGTAAACAATTCCACAGTCTTGCAAATTTCAGTACCATTGCCATCTTTGAAGCATTTTTTCACTTCCACAGGCGTACGACCTACATGACCATAAGATGCAGTTTCTTCATAAATCGGGTTACGAAGTTTCAATCGTTCTTCGATGGCTTTTGGTCGCATATCGAATAATTTCTCAATTTTAGTTGCAATTTGTGCATCGCTCAAACCAACCAAAGCTGTATTGTAAGTATTTACATACAAATTCATTGGTTTTGCAACACCAATAGCGTAAGCCACTTGCACTAAAATTTCCTTAGCAATTCCTGCAGCTACAATGTTTTTAGCAATATGACGAGCAGCATAAGCCGCCGAACGATCCACTTTCGAAGGATCTTTTCCCGAAAAAGCACCACCACCATGCGCACCTTTACCACCATAAGTATCTACGATAATTTTACGGCCAGTCAATCCAGTATCTCCGTGAGGTCCGCCAATAACGAATTTTCCTGTTGGATTTACGTGAAGCGTATATTCTCCTTTAAATAATTCAGCAAACTGAACATCTAAGGCCTGAACGCGGGGAATAAGTATATCTTTAACGTCTTGATAAATTTTAGCAAGCATTTCCTCGTCGGCAACTTCCTGAGTTTTCGAATTAGAAGGTTTTACAAAATCGTCGTGCTGTGTAGAAACAACTATAGTATCAACACTAACTGGCTGATTATTATCGTCATATTGAATAGTAACTTGTGATTTAGAATCGGGACGCAAGTAGGTCATAAATTTGCCTTCGCGACGGATAGCAGCTAATTCTTCAACCAAAGCATGCGACAAATCGAGTGCAATTGGCATTAAATTTTTGGTTTCGTTGGTGGCATAACCGAACATCATACCTTGATCGCCAGCACCTTGATTCATTGGATCTACGCGCACAACACCTCGGTTGATATCGCCAGATTGCTCGTGAAGTGCCGAAAAAATACCACAAGAATTTCCATCAAACATATATTCGCTTTTGGTATATCCTATGCGGTTAATAACTCGGCGAGCAACGGATTGAACATCGATGTAAGCACTTGAATTTACTTCGCCTGCCAATACCACTTGTCCAGTAGTAACTAATGTTTCGCAAGCCACTTTTGAATTGGAATCCAATGCCAAGAAGTTATCAAGAATAGCATCGGAAATTTGATCGGCTACTTTGTCAGGATGACCTTCTGACACCGATTCGGATGAAAATAAATATCCCATAATTATTATTTGTTTAAAAGAGTTTACTAATTGAACCTATCTAACAAATAAACGTGGAAGATGTTTTTGGGGAGGACTTTGTGAAAAGCAGAAATGATGTATAATATTTAGCATTTTTTTCTGTGGTTGCAAGCAGTCCAAATCTCTCCACATTTAATTCTGGGGCAAAGTTATACCATTTTTTTGAATATCTGCATTTTAATTTGACAATATGAGTAATTTATAGCTTTTTATAAGAGTTAAATCATTCTCAGGATTGCAAATACACATTGAACCAATAAGTCAATAGTGATTATACAAAAAACACAGGTTCTTTCCTTATTGCAAAATTAAGAAATAGATTATCCCTAATTGAATTCACAGCAGGGTTATCCAATGTTCGTGCTTCTTCGGGGCAATTCTTTACACATGCACAACATAAGGTGCACAATTCTCCGTTTGTGATTACTGTTCCTTGAATACTAATAGCATTTGTAGGGCATGAATCCACACAAATTCCGCATAGATTGCATCTATCGTTATCTGTTTCTGGATGGATGGTTGCAGACAATTTTTCACCTTCTTTGTAGGGAAAGTTGCCTGGAATTTCTAATGCTGAAAGCTTGTTTATGTCCTCAAAATTATTTAATTTTTCAATAATCATTCGAGCAAAATCTCTACACTTTTCTAAATCTTGTTTATCTGGTCTACTCTTGGCGATTGGTTTTTAGCTCGTTGAATATGAATGTTCGCCAATAAATGCAGCACCAGCAATCATCTTAAATCCACAATTACTTGCAATTTCTTTAAGCTCCAAAAGAGCATCATCGTACTCTCGATTACCATACACAACTACAATTACAACTGGTGATTGATTCGATTGAAGCTTTTTAAGGGTTTCAATAGCTGTTATAGGCAATCTTCCTCCATATACAGGCATTCCAATGATAGTCAGGCTATTATTATTTATTTGGATTATTGATTCAGTATTATTATCAGCAATATTACTTTCTGAAATGAGTTTTAATCCTAAATATCGACCAATTTCTCTAACAATTTTTTGTGTCGCTCCTGTTGGAGAATAATAAATCATACTTAAAGATTTCATTGTTTCAATTTTTGGCTTAAAAGTAATATTATCTATTTACGACTATAATTTTGTTTCCGCTATATTATTTATCATTCCTTTAAAAATGAATCCATGAAGCGGTAGGACTGAGTACCAATACAATCGACCTAATAAACCCAGCGGACGAAAAGTGGCTGTTTGTGTAAGGATATTATTTTGGTCAATTTTAAATTCGAGCCAAGCTTCGCCGGGCAATTTCATTTCAGCATAAAGCAGTAGTCGTTTTTCATCTTTGTCTGCTAAAAGAACACGCCAAAAATCAAGTGCATCACCTGAAACTATTTCTGTGTCGCTTTTTCTACCTCTTCGCATACCGACACCTCCAAAAATCTGATCGATAAAACCTCGCAATTCCCAAAGCCAGTTGCCATAATACCAGCCAGTTTTTCCACCAATCGCCCATATTCTTTCCACAGAAGCAGCACTGTCTTTAAGTTGAACGGATTGAATGTCTTTAAAACAACCGTTCACAGGCACTTCAATAAACTGAGCAATACCTTGACTAATTATATTACTTGTTTGGGCATCTTTCCAACTTGAAAGTACTTGGTTTTGTTCTATTTTGCCGAAGGCTAATTTTATAGAAGTGTCATAATCGATACATTGAATGCCCAGCAGTTTTTCTAAATTATTAGGCTGGCAAATCACCTCAATTTTCATGCTGTTTACCAAATTCTTTGCAAGCGCATAGGAGGTGGAAGTAACAAAATACAACCAGTAAGACGATATTTTAGGAGTCATAACCGGCACAATAACGATGCGCCTCTTTAAACCTCGTATTTTTGCAAATCGCAACAACATTTCTTTATAACTTAAAATATCTGGCCCACCAATATCGTAACTCTGATTGTATGTTTCAGTTTTGCCGATTACGCCAATTAAGAATTCAACCACATTACGAATGGCGATGGGCTGACATTTTGTTTGTAGCCAACGAGGCGTAATCATAAAAGGCAATTTCTCCACTAAATCGCGAATGATTTCAAAGGAAGCACTCCCCGACCCTACTATAATTCCAGCCTTCAAGGTGGTGAGTGCAAATTTAGAACCCGACAAAACGGTTTCTACATTCTTTCGCGACGTTAAATGCTTTGATAAATCGTCAGCGTTGCTGATTCCACTCAGGTAAATAACTTGTTTAGCATTAGTCTGTTCAATGCGATTTTTGAAATTAGTGGCGCATATTTCTTCCATATCTTCAAAGTCGCCGCTTAGTGTCGACATGGAATGTATAAGGTAATAAGCTACGTCAATATCAGTTGGAATATGCTGTAAACTTTCCTTTTTAAGAAAATCCGCCTCTATTATGGTGAGATTTGCAGTCAAATAACTTTTGCTATTAAACCTGTTTTTATCTCTTACACAGCAAATAACCTCATGCCCATTTTCCAATAAAACAGGCAATATTCTTTGAGCAATGTATCCGGTTACACCAGTTAGTAGTATTTTCATACAGTATATTTTCCAAAGAGTTTTTCCAAAGCAACTGTTCTGAAATCGAATATTTGTCGAAGTTTACTTCTGATTAATAACGAATTAGCTATAGCGCCCAATATCCCCATGGGTGGTTGATAAGTAACGATATCTGTCATCAATACACCGTCTTCAATCGCTTCAATTTTATGCTGATGATGCCACATGGAGTAAGGACCCTGCCTTTGCTCATCCACAAAATATTCGTGGTCTTTTACATGTGTAATTTCTGTCATCCAATTCAGTTTTAAACCAAACAAGGGACTCACCTTGTAAGTAATAATCATACCTGGATACATTTTCCCGCCACCCGAATTGCTTGTAACAATAAAACCCATTTGCTTGGGTGTTATTTCCTTCAAATTGTCTGGGGCTGAAATAAATTCCCATATTTCGTTGATGGAAACAGGTAATTTCTGTGTTGTAACTAATTGATAATATGCCATAATAGTTTATAGTTTATATTTTATAATTTTAATTCATTTTCTTTGTTGAGAATTTTCTTAATGCGATAAAACTCTTAAAACCTATTTTTCCACAAAGACCGCAGCCATTCTGCTGTTTTTTGCTCGGCTGTATTGGCTTGTGGTTTCCAGATGGACAGATTTTCAAGTTCAGTGGGACTGTATTGCTGATTTATAAAATGATTGGGATAATCATGAGAGTATTTATAGTTTTTCCCATAGTTCAAATCCTTCATCAACTTAGTAGGTGAATTTCGCAAATGGAGTGGCACTGGCAGATTTCCAGTTCGTTCTACCAAAGCAAGTGCTTCATCAATAGCCAAATAAGCCGAATTACTTTTGGGTGAAGTGGCCAAATAGATAGTTGTTTGTGATAAGATTATCCGACCTTCGGGCCAGCCAATCTTTTGCAAAGCATCAAAACAAGCATTAGCCAACAACAAAGCATTGGGATTGGCCAAGCCAATATCTTCGGCAGCCGAAATTACCAATCTGCGAGCAATAAACTTTGGATCCTCTCCACCTGCCACCATACGAGCCAACCAATATACAGCCGCATCAGGGTCGCTTCCACGAATCGATTTGATGAAAGCTGAAATAATATCGTAATGCAATTCACCGTCTTTATCATACGCCATGGGATTTTGCTGCAAACCTTCGGTAACGATTTTATTGTTAATACGCACCGGATTTCCAACGGTAGAATTACAAACTAATTCAATAATATTGAGCAACTTACGAGCATCGCCTCCCGCATAACGCAACATAGCTTCGGTTTCATCGAAAAGTATTTCACGATTTTTCAGTTCAATATCGGTTATAATGGCTCTTTCCGCTAATTCCATCAAATCGGCATCTTCGAGTGGTTTCAACACATACACCTGACATCTCGAAAGCAATGGAGTAATAACTTCAAAAGAAGGGTTTTCGGTAGTAGCACCAATCAAAGTTATCGTACCATTTTCAACCGCTCCCAACAATGAATCTTGCTGCGATTTGCTAAACCGGTGTATTTCATCGATAAACATGATGGGATTTCCACCTTGTGAGAAAAAACGTGACTGTTTGGCTTTTTCAATTACCTCACGTACATCTTTTACCCCAGAAGTTACGGCACTCAGCGTATAAAATGGTCGCTCGAGTCGATGTGCAATTATTTTGGCCAAAGTAGTTTTCCCCACACCCGGAGGACCCCAAAGTATAAATGAAGAGATATAACCAGTTTCAATCATCTGACGAAGTATAGCTTGCGGGCCTACTAAATGCTTCTGACCGATATAATCATCGAGGGTTTGCGGGCGTAATCTTTCTGCTAATGGTTGCATTTTTTTTAGAACTTATACAGTTGAATATTAAAGTTACAAATGTAGGAATATTAGCCTGAATTTACAATTTAGCTAATGTATTTTGGTATTCATTTATAAACTATCTTTATCGAAAGATAAAATCACAATTTAGATAGCTACATAACACATTGTATTTGAAAGATATAAGGTATTCAATTAAATTATATAAACAAAATAAAAGCGAACATTTTCTATTGAAATAAAAAATGGGTAATTTTGCAGTTGAAAAAATATGCTCAAATTGAATAAGTACGATATTACAAATGAAATAAAATTCAGGAAATTGAACAAATACCATTGTGCTTTATTGGTATTTTTACAGCTTTCTACTTTTGCATTTGCCAACAGTAAAGATTCGATATCAACCATTTATAATAATGGAGAATTTGTAAGCTTCACTAAAATTTGGGTAAAAGCACCTGCAAAAGTTATGGATCGGGTAATTGATGATTTCCTTTATCAAACCAAATACGACTTGGACGCATTGATGCTTTGGGGACTAAAAGGGCTGAAACTGAGAAGCGAAAAGGATGAAATAATCGTATTTAACTTCAAAACAACGGAGTACGATAAAAAAAACGATCTGATAAAAGCAACTGGCGAAGTAATAGTTCCTAAAGTCATACGCTTTCCTGAAATTCATGTTAATAGCAATATGTTGAAAAAAACCTCTTCCGATGGCAAAGTCAATGTGAGTATTAATGTTTTGTACTCGGATGCTTTTTTATCGAAAACCACGGGCAATTTCAATATGATTCCTGTAGACGAAAAAGGATGCCATATAACGTTGGAAACAAAGGTAAAATTTGGCTGGTTCTTCAATATATTTGTTACAAAATACACTTTTAAGCAAATCATGGAATGGCGATTTAAAACTTTGATGAATAATTTAAGAGATGAGGCAGAGAAAAGACAAATGGTGAAAAAGGATGAGGCAAAATAAGAAATAAGGCTGAGGCAAAGGCAAAGGCTGAGGCAAAATAGGGAAAGAGAAATAAGGCAATATGCTAATCTGTCAATATGCCAATGAGCTGTTCTTTAATTATTTATCATTTAATCAATATCCTAAATATTTTCAAATTTCAAACCTTTCAAATTCCAAATGGAGTACTCGACATCCCGTCCTTACGGGACTTTTTGTACAAACATCGAACACAAAACGCTGAACACTAAACACTGAACGCTAAACAATAAACACTGAACGCAAAACACTAAACCCCGAACGCGATATAAATACAATGGCTGAAAAAAACTTATTAGAAAAATTAGAAGGATTACAACATAAATTTGATGAAATTTCGACCTTAATTACTGACCCTTCGGTAATTTCAGATCAAAAAAGATACGTGAAACTCAATAAGGAGTACCACGATCTGGAAAGGATTTTAACTAAAAAAAATGAATACGAACTTGCTCTGTCGCATTTAGCTGAGGCCAAAGAATTGCTCGATTCTGAAACCGATTCCGAAATGCGCGAAATGGCAAAAGCGGAAGTGGATGAGATTGAACCCAAAATCCCTATTCTTGAGGAACAAATCAAATTATTACTTATTCCAGTTGATCCCGAGGACAACAAAAATGCTATTGTCGAAATTAGAGGTGGCACTGGAGGTGATGAAGCAGCTATTTTTGCCGGTGATCTTTTTAAAATGTATATTAAAT
>JBBSCW010000005.1:0-41287 GCA_038249855.1 Bacteroidales bacterium | reverse complement strand
GTGAAATTATGGATTAGAGAACCCAACGATTCTCCTGCTATTGAATCTAGTTTTCAAGATGAAGACGATGATGAGGAAGATACGCAGCGTAAAAAGAAAGTAAATACGCCAAAGTCTGATAAACAAAGTGAGACTCCAGCACTCGATACTTTCGGGGTGGATATCACCAAAGCAGCGCTTGAAGATAGACTCGACCCGATTGTTGGACGTGAAAAGGAAATTCAGCGTTTAGCTCAAATCTTGAGTCGCCGTAAGAAAAATAATCCTGTTTTAATTGGAGATCCAGGTGTTGGTAAATCAGCTATTGTAGAGGGTTTAGCGTTGCGTATCATTCAACGTAAGGTATCTCGTGTGTTGTTCGAGAAAAGAGTGGTTTCGCTTGATATGGCATCTATTGTTGCTGGTACAAAATACAGAGGACAATTTGAGGAACGTATCAAAGCTATTCTGAACGAATTGCAGAAAAACCCTGATATAATATTATTTATTGACGAAATTCATACAATAGTTGGAGCTGGTGGAGCTCCAGGCTCATTAGATGCTGCTAACATGCTGAAACCCGCATTGGCGCGTGGCGAAATTCAATGTGTGGGAGCAACTACATTAGATGAATACAGAAAAAGTATCGAAAAAGATGGAGCTTTGGAACGTCGTTTTCAAAAGATAATGGTAGATCCAACTACTGCTGATGAAACATTGCAAATACTTCAAAATATTCAAGAAAGATATGAATATCACCACAATGTAAGATATACGCCCGAAGCAATTAAAGCTTGTGTAAAGTTGACAGAACGTTACATAACCGACCGTTGTTTTCCAGACAAAGCAATTGATGCGTTGGATGAATCAGGTTCGAGGGTGCATATTGGCACGGTTACGGTTCCTGTGGAGATTGAGGAACTCGAAAAGAGGATTGAGGAACTTAAAAAGGATAAACTAAGAGTTCTTAGCGAACAAAAATACGAGTTGGCGGGTCCTATTCGCGATCAGGAAAAGCAAACTCAATATATGCTCGAAGATGCCATTAAGCGTTGGGAAGAAGATGCACAAAAGCATCCTGAAACTGTTGATGAAGAAATGGTTGCTGAAGTAGTGGCGATGATGTCGGGTATTCCTGTTCAGAGAATTGCTCAGGCAGAAGGATTAAAACTGAAGCAAATGAAAGATATGCTTCAAGGAAAAGTGATAGGACAGGATGAGGCTGTTAATAAAATTGTAAAAGCCATTCAGCGCAACAGAATTGGCCTCAAAGATCCGAATAAACCGATTGGTTCATTTATATTTATTGGCCCGACTGGTGTTGGTAAAACGCATTTAGCCAAAATGTTGGCTGAGTTTATGTTCGACAGCACCGATGCGCTTATCAGAGTTGATATGAGCGAATATATGGAGAAATTCAGTGTTTCGCGCTTAATTGGAGCACCTCCGGGATATGTAGGATACGAAGAAGGTGGTCAGCTTACTGAAAAGGTGCGTCGTAAACCTTATTCAATCGTTTTGTTGGACGAAATAGAAAAAGCACATCCCGATGTTTTTAATATTTTACTTCAAATGATGGACGAAGGAAGGCTCACCGATAGTTTAGGTAGACGAATTGACTTCAAGAATACGATTATCATCATGACTTCTAATGTGGGAACACGTCAGCTGAAAGATTTTGGTAAAGGGGTTGGTTTCAACACACCGAGCGATACTGCCATTGATTCTGACTATTCAAGAGGCGTTATTCAAAAGGCTTTAAATAAGGCTTTTGCACCAGAGTTTTTGAATAGAGTGGATGATGTAATTATGTTTGATCAACTCAGCAAGGATTCTATTAAATTGATTATCGACTTGGAACTGAAAGGTTTATACAGTAGAGTAACCACCATGGGTTATAAAATAGAACTTACTGATGAAGCGAAGAATTTTATTGCCGAAAAAGGTTATGATGTACAATATGGTGCTCGTCCACTTAAAAGAGCTATACAGCTTTATCTTGAAGATAACCTGGCTGATATTGTTTTGTCAGGTGAACTAGAAGCGGGCGATACAATATTGATGGAATTAGATGCTGAAACCAAGGAAATAAAACCTCAAATTATAAAGCCGACGATTGCGCTTAGTGAATAGATTTAAAGAATTTACAATTTATTCATTTACAATTTACAATTTCAAGTGCAAAACGATAAACTATGTCTTGTTCTGAAATAGCTCGACATGATTTCGGCATAAGAAATGATTAAAACATTTAAAATGGTTGAGAGAATTTTCTTTCAACTATTTTTTTGTGAGCCTCACATGAAGAAGTACAATTTGTTCGGTTAGTAATTTTTAAACAGCTTCATAGTATTGTAACATAAAACAAATAAAGTACTAAAACATCAATTTTTTAGAAAAATATGCCATTCGCAGAAGACAATTGATAAATTGAATCAATTACAATAATTTTACTTATAATTTGAATTAATAATACTACATTTTTTTATTGTTTTTACTTATTATACAATCATTAAAACTATTTTTTTAAGTTTGTTAGAGTTTTGTTGTAAAGTTGTTCATAAATATTCATATAACTGTAACTAATGTTAATCTAAATTGAATTACATTTGCAGGGATTTAGCTCAAAAAAGTTTTTTTGAGTTTTTTTATACATAATCTATTTCAATTGAGTTTTTAGTATTGACAATTTAAAAAATGATTTATGATGAAACGATTTATTTATTTTGCAGTAGCAGTAATGTTGATGATTTCGACTACTGTTTCTGCTCAGGTTACAACCTCTGCTATCACAGGTAAAGTAACTGACAACTCCAAAGAACCACTAATTGGTGCAACAATCAAAGCTGTACATGGTCCGACAGGAACTGTATATGGAACTACAACACTCTCTAATGGAGGATTTAATTTAACGAACTTAAGAATTGGAGGGCCGTATGTCGTTGAGGTATCTTATATTGGATATCAAAAAACTACATATTCTGACATTTTCTTATCATTGGGAGAAGAACTTGCGATAAACCCAGTATTAAATGATAATGCTGTTACACTATCTGACATTGAAATTACGGCTACGAGAAACGAAGTAACATCTTCAAACCGTACGGGTGCTCAAGAAATTATTAATAGTGAGAGAATGACCAGATTACCTTCAATTAATAGGTCATTGTCTGATTTTACTAAACTCACTCCTATGAGTAGTGGGAATAATTTTGGAGGAACTTCATACCGTTATAATAATGTAACTGTTGATGGTGCTTCATTCAATAATTCATTTGGATTGTCTTCATCATTGGGTGCCTCTGGTACTGAGCCAATTTCATTAGAAGCTCTTGAACAAGTTCAAGTTATGATTGCACCTTTCGACGTGAGAAATGGATCTTTTACAGGCGCTTCAATTAACTCTGTTACAAAAGGTGGCACAAACAATCTGAATGCTTCAGTTTATATGTATACAAAAAGCCCATCCATGAGAGGGTACAGACAAAACAATGACATTATCCCTGTAACTGAATTTTCAAATAAGTCATATGGTATAAGTGTAGGCGGTCCAATTATCAAAAATAAACTCTTCTTTTATATTAATGCTGAAATTGATAGACAAGAAGTTCCAATTACTTATCGTCCGAGACCAACATCTGCAACGCCAGTTTCAGGAAATTATTCTGCAGCTGATGAGGCTACTTTAAAGGACTTATCAGAATATATGATTACTAATTTTGATTATAATCCTGGTTCATACAATGTTACAAAAACTCCAACTAAAGCTGATAGAGTAACTGCCAGATTAGATTGGAATTTAAATGCTAAAAACACTTTGAGTTTAAAATATTTTTATTTGAATTCTTTCAACACAAACAATCCTAGTACATCAGGTGCATTAACAAATGGTAGAGGTCCAAACGCTTTTGCTATTCCTTATTCATCTTCTTATTATAGAACTAACAACAACTTCAATATTGTGATGTTAGATTTGAATACTAAGATAAACAATTCAATGTCGAATACGCTCAAATTAGGATATTCTGCATTAAGAGATTATAGAGATATGGATGGAGGGTTCTTCCCCGAAGTAAATATTGGTGATGGTAATGGTAATGCGTATACAACATTTGGTACTGAAGCTAATTCGTACAATAACAAGTTGAATTCTGATATTATTCAAATTCAGGACAATTTTCTTTGGAATATCGATAATCATCAGATTACTGTTGGTACTCAATCAGATTATCGTACTTTCTTGAATGGTTATGCACGTGATTTTGCAGGTATGTGGCAGTATAAAAGCGTGCAAGACTTTAAAGATGATGTCTCAGCATTTAAAAATAAAACTCCTGGATATGCCTCAAAGGCACTAACTTATCGTCAGGCATATAGCTTGCAGGATGAATTTCCATACGCTAAAGTTGAAGTTATGACACTTGGGTTCTATTTACAGGACAAGTGGACAGTAATTCCTAAATTAAATGTTACTTACGGAGTAAGGGTAGATTTACCAATATTTATGAATGAATTACAAAAAAATGGACGTATAGATACAATTACTTATCAAGCTGGACGAAAAATTGATGTATCAAAATTACCTGCAACAGCTCCTCTTTTCTCGCCAAGAATTGGTATCAATTATGATGTTGTAGGTGATCGCAGTTTAGTGATTCGTGGTGGAACAGGTTTATTCTCGGGAACTCCTCCTTACGTATGGTTATCAAATCAGTCCGGCAACAATGGATTGTTATTTGCTAATACAACTGTAAAACGACCATTTGACGGTGTATCTTCGCTACCTAAGCCTTCTACTTCAACTATTCCGACAGCTTCTATTTCAGTCACAGATCCTAACTTTAAATATCCTCAACTTTGGAAGTCAAATTTAGCTGTTGACTTTAAATTTGCTGATGGTTGGATTGCTACTGCAGAATTCTTGTATAATAAGGATGTTAATGCAATTTATCACATGAATATTGCTTTGCCAGATTATAATAGTTCAAAAGTTTTTGCAATGAAAGGTGCCGACAATAGATCAGTATTTACAACTAAAACTATTGATTCTAAAGTGAGTGATGTTGTGTTGATGACCAATACAAACAAAGGATATTCAATGTATGGAACTTTCCAATTGCAAAAGGATTTCAAACAAGGTGCATTAAAAGGACTTTATGTAAATGGATCTTACACGATGGGTGAAGCTAAAGGAGTTACCGATGGTAGTTCATCAGTTGCATATTCTGCTTGGAGATATAGACCAGCAGTTGATCCAAATGCTGAAGAATTAGGTTATATGGCTGGTTCATTTCCTGCAAGAGGTTTATTACAAGTTAGTTATAAGAAGGATTGGAGTAAGTATTATGCAACCTCTATAGGTGTAATTTATCAAAGATATTCACCGTTTAGATATTCCTATACTTATAATGGCGATTTGAATGGCGATGGAGTAAGTGAAAATGATTTAATGTTTGTTCCTGCTACAAAAAGTCAAATTGTTTTAGTAAAAGATGGTACTTCTGATGCGCGTACTACCGACCAAATTTGGGATCAATTAGATGCATTTATTTTACAAGATCCTTATTTGAGCAAAATGAGAGGTAAATATACTGAAAGAAATGGTGGCGTTGCTAAATACGTGGATCAAATTGATGTAAATTTAACTCATGATATCAATTTGTATTTCAAAAATGGTAAATCAAATACATTACGTTTTACATTTGATATTATGAACTTTGCCAATTTATTAAATAAAAACTGGGGTGTTCAAACTACAACTGTATTGGGAAATCAGCAATATCAATTGTTGAAAGTAGTAGGTAAGCCTAATGCAACAACTGAACCTACCTATTCAATGCCTTTGGTAAATGGTCAACCATTATCAACTACCTTTAAAGACAATATCGGCTCAGGCTCTCGTTGGCAAATGCAATTTGGAATTAAATACATTCTAAATTAAAAATTCGATATTATTATATAAAAAAGTCATCTCAGTTCTGGGATGACTTTTTTTATTGCACTTCATCTTATTGAAAAAATATACTTATATTATCCATAAAAAAATTGTATATTTGCATTTATTCTCTAATTACATTAATTTTAAAAATAATCATTGATGAAAAAAATTTTGACTATTATCAGTGTGTTTCTACTCACACAGATGGCCTATTCACAGGGAATTGTTAAAGGAGTAGTGCTAGATAAATCAACCAACGAAGTATTGATAGGTGTAAGCGTTTATCATCAGGCTTCTGGAGTGGGAGCGAGTACTTCATTGGATGGAAGTTTTACCCTGAAAATTCCAACTGGCAAGCAAGAGCTTACAGTCTCTTATGTTGGTTATAAGTCTTTAACCTTGCAAGTTGATTCAAAGAAAACGGATAAAATTACGATTGTCCTCGAAACAGAAGCCATTGGTTTAAATGACGTAACAGTTACTTCATCCGTAGCTATTCGTCGTAAAACTCCGGTTGCACTTTCTGTAGTTGATCCCTTGACCATTGAAAATAAATTAGGAATTCAGGAGTTTCCTGAGGTTTTAAAATCTACCCCAGGTATCTACGCTACCAAACAGGGTGGTGGTTTTGGTGATTCTCGTGTTAACTTACGTGGATTCGAAGCTGCCAATATCGCCGTAATGATAAACGGTGTGCCGATGAATGATATGGAATGGGGCGGAATTTATTGGTCGAACTGGGCTGGATTAAGTGATGTAACTCGTTCGATGCAGGTGCAACGCGGTTTGGGTGCTTCAAAAGTGGCTGCTCCTTCCTTGGGTGGTTCTATCAATGTGGTTACACGCTCAACCGATGCAAAAAAAGGTGGTTCAGTTTCTTATGGAATTGGTAACGATGGTTATAGTAAAATCGGATTTGCAGTTTCAACTGGATTGACTGAAAACAAGTGGGCAATCACTTTATTGGGTTCTAAAACAGTTGGTAACGGATATATTCAAGGTACAGAATTTGAATCTTATTCGTATTTTGTAAATATCTCTAAATATATCAACGATGCCCATCAGTTGTCATTCACCGCTTTTGCTGCACCACAATGGCACAACCAACGTAACAATGGAGATAAATTGACCATTGAAGAATGGCAAAAACAACCATTGAAGTACAAATACAATGCTTCTTATGGTTTCGATATGAATGGTCAACGGAAACAATCATCGTACAATGTATATAACAAACCTCAGATTTCGTTGAACCACTTCTGGACTATCGATGAAAAATCAAGTTTATCAACTGCTTTATATATGTCAATTGGCGACGGCGGTGGTTTTGGTGGTCAGGGTTATGAATCAGCTGACCGTTCGAATTGGTACGGTTCATCAAGTGGAGTTCCAAACAAAGCATTCAGATCAGCTGATGGTACTTTTGACTATGCTGCAATCTATACTTTGAATAAAGCCAGTGAAGTTGGTTCTAAAATGGTGATGTCAAACGCTATCAACCAACATTTGTGGTATGGCGCATTATCAACTTATACGACCAAAATTGGTCAATATATTGACATATATGGTGGCTTGGATTTACGATATTACAAAGGTGTGCATACTAACGAAATTGTGGATTTGTACGGAGGTAATTTCTTTATCGACAATACTTCACAAAGACCTTTATTGTCAAATGCCGATTGGAAAACAAATAAATTGGGCGTAGGTGATGTAGTTTATCGCGATTATGATGGTTTCGTTACTAGTCAAGGTTTATTCGGTCAGGCTGAATACAACAAAGACGGATTAAGCGCATTCGCATCTCTTTCTGTTTCAAACACTGGTTATTGGAGAGTCGATCGTTTTTATTATGATGCCAAAGACGCTCGTTCGGAAACTATCAACTTTTTAGGCTATTCCGTAAAAGGTGGCGCAAATTATAACATTAACGATAATCATAACGTATTTGCTAATATCGGTGTTATTTCGCGTGCTCCTTTCTTCTCGGGCGGTGCATTTTTACAATCAACTACCAGTAACATTACTAATCCAAATGCAGTAAACGAGAGAGCATTTTCTGCTGAATTAGGATATGGATTTCGTTCAAAATATATTTCTGGTAATGTGAACGTTTATCGTACAAACTGGATTGACAAAACTTTGGTTAGAGCAATCAATGCAAACAGCCCTGAAAGTTTAGTGGCTAATATGGAAGGTGTAAACGCTTTACACCAAGGTGTGGAACTTGACTTTGTGGCTAAACCCACAAAAGATCTTGAAATTACTGGTATGGTTTCTTTGGGTGATTGGTATTGGCAGAACAATGCTTCAGGATATCTTTACAATCGTCAGGGTCAACCAGTTGACTCAAAAGGTGTTGTTGTAGATATTCTGACTCCTGAGCATGCTAAAGTAGACGTAAATCTTGAAGGTATCAAAGTTGGTAACTCAGCACAAACTACTGCTGCGTTAGGTGCAACTTATCAAATCCTTAAAGGATTCAGAGTAGGTTTTGATGCTAACTATTTTGGTCGTAACTATTCATACTTCAATATTTCTTCTGTTGGAACGAACCTAGCACCTGCTACTTTTGCTCAACCTTGGATGATACCTGATGCAGTTACTTTTGATTTTAATTCCAGTTATCGTTTTAAAATAGGAACTTATGATGCTACTCTTGTAGGTAATATTTTTAACCTGTTGGATGCTGAATATATTACAGATGCTACTGATGGTTCAGATCATACTTGGAAAACTTCCTCAGTGTTCTACGGTTTTGGTCGCACTTGGTCTGTAAGTTTAAAAATGAGATTTTAATTCAAGTCAATCACTCTATAAATAAAAATGAAAATGAAAAAAATATATTTTATAGTAAGTTTGGCCTTGTTAGCCTTAGTTACTTCATGCACTGATTTCAATGCAACTAACTTTCCGGGATATGATGATGCGGTAAAACCTACAAATGTAATTACTTACAAATATGTTTTGGTTGATGCCGATTATAGCTCAATAAGTAAAGCTGCATTGGCTAAATCGAAAACAAAAGCTGACTCAGCGGTAGCTAAAGCCATTGCAAGTAATAAGTATTTCCTAGATGTTAATGCTGCAAGCGCTTATGTTCCACTTTTATTGGCAACTAAATATAAATTTGCCGATGAAAAGTCTGCAGCAATGATTGACTATAATTCAATAGTTGCTTATGATACTACAAAAATATCTTCATCGGCTAAATATACTTTAGCTATGGAAGATTATGATGCAATGGGAACAAGTACAGGAACGCCTGGGCAATTTGATAACTTCTCAGGGTCAATAAATCCTGGCTTTTATATTCCTATTTGGCTGAAAGCAAAATATCCTTATGCAATGGCAAAGGATGTGAAACTTGTTAGATATAAATTCTACGACGGCAAAGCAACTGTAAATAGTTCTTCAGTGTTTACCTTCGATGGAGCTGCTTGGGTTATTTTTAAAACTGTTGCCAACACAACTTCTAAGTTTGTTATCAAAAATAAAACTTGGCAATTTATTGATTCGGATATATTTATGGGTTTGAAGGATGGTATTGGTGATTTTAAAACAATCAATGTCTTAGGTGATCAAGTTTGGGCTTGGAACAGTTATAATTATATGATGATGACTGGTTATGTAGCACCTGCTTATAACGATAATGAAGATTGGTTGATTTCTCCTCCATTCAATTTGACCGAAAGAGTTTCTCCTTGGTTAACTTTCATGCATGTAGGACGATATTTTGGTGACACAGGAACAAGTAAAGAAAAAATGCGCCTAGCAATCACTGTATGGGCTTCAACTACAAGTGATGGTACAAGCGTTAAAGTTGCTGATTGGACTCAACTTACTATTCCAGAAGCTGGTTATCCAAGCGGTGCTAACTGGACTCTAATAACATCTACTCCAATTAGTTTGGCAGCTTACGCAGGTAAGGAAAATGTACGTATAGCATTTAGATATATGAGTAGTAAATCTGATAACGCAGCTGGTACTTGGGAAGTTAAAGACTTCTATGTATTTGAACAATAATCAATAATGAGTAAAAAAATAGTTGCAAGATTAATTTCTTGCAACTATTTTTTTATTATAAGTTTTGGTAGTCTATATATTTCTTTACAAAACTCCCCACTCATACCCATTTTCTTTCCAAAATTCAATGGCCTGAGGTAACACTGTAAGTACATTAGTTTTTGCTTTTATCGAATCGTGAAAAACTACTATAGAACCTTTTCTCAGGTTGTTTTTTACGTTATCGAACACTTGAAAAGGAGTTACTTTTTTATTGTAATCGTGGGTAATTACATCCCACATGATGATTTGATAATCTTTATGTAATGCTTTTATTTGTTTGAAAGTAATTCTGCCATAAGGTGGTCTAAATAATTTACTATCAATCAATGTAGATGCTTTTTTGACGTTCTCAACATAATCATCACAGGAGTATTTGTACCCTTTTAAGTGATTGTAACTATGATTTCCAGTGCAATGTCCTCTTCTTAAAACTTCTTTGTAAATCTCAGGATATTTCTCTACGTTTTCACCAACACAAAAAAAAGTAGCTTTCCAATTGTAATCATCTAAAATATCAAGCACTTGAGTGGTAATTTCAGGAGTGGGACCATCATCGAAAGTGAGATAAATCACTTTCGACGATGTTTTTTTTTGCCACACTGTATTTCTGAAAATTGGTCTAAAAATACGTGGAAATTGACCATTCATTTATTGGTCGGTATTTTTGGTGTATTTTAGGTAAACAGGTAGGTATTTATCCATTACCTTTTGTTGTTTTTCTTGGTCGCAAATTCGGAGTACTTGGCTCAACACCGCTAAATTATGTCCGATGCGATTATTTACGCTATTGCGTTGCTGAGTAGTTAAGCTGTAATACCAAGTCAGATTTTCTTCGCAATCTCTGGCTACCGATTCCATGATGGCATCACCTTTTTGAGTCTCACCTAATTTATAGTAAATTTCAGCCAATGAGGTTGATACATAGTCGTGACGAACAGTAGCTCCAGGTATCATTTTCTCACAATAATCTAATGCTTTTAATGTTTTAGCGCTATCACCTTCGTTGTAGAGAGCTGTGATAAGTTGTGAGAACATCATGCGATGTGTACGACACATCCTAAGCGTATTTTCATCTAAATATACTTTAGGGTCACTAATATTTCCATATCGGAATTTGTTCATCATATTATCGTACATCTCTTTGGTGTTGACCTGCGGACCTGCACCTTTAGCGCCTATTGGAAGTATTTGGTAAGCAAGTCCTGTCAATTCAAAATGGTCACTTAGTCCCAAATAATAGTCATCGCCCACGGTTACAGCAAAATACATAGGTCGTTCCCAATTATTGGTTTTCAACATTTCAAGAATCATAATTTCGCTTTTGGTCAATCTTCTATTCAGCGTAACATCAATTCTCGGAACAATTTCAGCAGCTCTATTGGCACTTAATGTTCCTGTTTTTATAACTTGCTGTGCATCTACAGGTAAAAATAACTGTTTTGAAGGAACGAAAGACTCACCTTTATTTTTTGTAGCTGGATCATCGGACAATACAAAATCAAAAGCAGTTTTCATATCAAGCGGTTCTTTTATCATCTCTTCAACCCACAGCACCTCGTTCTTGCCCGAAACATAGTCTTTGGGTTGCCACGAAATTGGTAAAGGTTTTGATTCATACGCACCTCGTCGCATTTGGTCGATATACCAATCGGTTTGCAAATAACTTAGATTACAAACACGCACATCGGTTCTGTAACCTTCTACTTCTTGATTGTACCAAAGTGGGAAAGTATCGTTATCACCATTGGAGAAAATAATGGCGTTGGGTTTGACAGAAGTCAAATAATTACCTCCAAAATCACGTGCTACAAAGCGATTACTTCTATCGTGGTCGTCCCAGTTTTCAGTTGCCATTAACACCGGAACACCCAATGCCAAAACAGTAACTGCCACTGCTGCTACATTTTTGGGTATATATTTATCAATACTTTTGATAATACCCAAAACACCCAAACCTATCCAGATACTAAACGCATAGAACGAACCTGCATAAGCGTAGTCCCTTTCGCGTGGTTGATATGGAGTTTGATTCAGATAAACCACAATGGCTAAACCAGTGAGAACAAACAATAGCAGCGTTATCCAGAAATTATGTTTACCTTCTTTATCGCCATATATCAGGAATAAAATACCAAATATGCCTAACAACAATGGTAACATAAAATAGGCATTTTTCCCTTTATTCTCAGCCAATTCCGATGGTAATAAAGTTTGATCGCCCACTAAATAATTATCGATAAATTTGAATCCGGTAATCCAGTTTCCATGGTCAATTTCGCCATTTCCTTGTATGTCATTTTGTCGACCACTGAAATTCCACATAAAATATCGCCAATACATGAAACGCATCTGATAATCAAAGAAAAATCGTAAGTTTTCACCAAAAGTGGGTATAATATCCGTTTTTTGCTGACCACAATAGTCATAGCTAACACTCTTACCTTTAACGTCGACCCAGGATTTATAAGCCTCTATATGTGATGGTTGTGTACTATACATGCGTGGAAATAACATTTCAAACCGTTCGTCCATTTTATAATCGGACTTGTAACCAGTTATCATGTATTCGTCTTTATCGTTGGGTGAACTTTTGGGTTTCGGAGCGTATTGTGCATCTCCTTTGTTTTCTTCGGGTACACACATATTTCCTTCTACTCTCAATTTCACCGGAGCGTTATATACAGGACCATACAACAAAGGTCTGTCGCCATATTGTTCGCGATTCAAATAATACTTCAGCGCAAATACATTGTCGGGCGAATTTTGATCCATAGGTGGATTGGCAGCCGAACGAATCACAATTACCGTATAGGATGAGTATCCGATTAGAATTACGGTTATCATGGTCAACGCAGTATTTAACCAACGTGCATTAATCCATTCTTTTTTGAAATAAAATAGGGCGATAAGTCCCACAATTATTAAAATTCCTATTAAAATATGCGATCCAAAAAATGGGATTCCCACCAATGAAAAAGCCAAAATGAAAGAGGCTGACATTCGGACATAACTTTTCGTTGTATACGATTCATACAATCCCCAGGCCAATGCCAAAATAGTTAACAGGATGTAGAAAAATAGTCCACTATCGAAGGGCAATCCTAATGTGTTGACAAATAGCAATTCAAACCAACTTGCAACTTCAACAAATCCCGGAATAATGCCATAAAGCACTATGCCAAGAATTACCACAGAAGCAACCATTGCAGCGGCCACACCTTTGGTAGAAGGTTTGTAATTTCTGAAATAATAGACTAATATAATGGCTGGGATAGCCAACAGGTTGAGTAAATGGACTCCGATGGATAATCCCATCAGGTAAGCTATCAGAATTAACCATTTGTCCGATCCATTTCTATCAGCCACTCGTTCCCATTTCAGAATAGCCCAAAAAACCATTGCCGTAAATAATGAAGATGAAGCATAAACTTCGCCTTCGACTGCCGAAAACCAGAAAGTATCTGAAAAAGTATAGGCTAAAGCACCTACCATTCCTGATCCTAAAATACCGACGATATTGGCAAAAGTATAATCATCTTCTGATTTTGCAACAACTTTGCGTGCCAAATGAGTGATGGTCCAGAAAAGAAACAAAATAGTAAACGCACTCGCCAAAGCCGATAAAGTGTTTACCATCACTGCTACTTGAGTAGGGTCGGAGGCAAATAGGGTGAAAAAACGACCGGCCAACATGAAGAAAGGTGCTCCGGGCGGGTGTCCAACATCTAATTTAAAGGCAGAAGAAATAAACTCACCACAATCCCAAAAGCTGGCAGTAGCTTCCATGGTAAGTAAATAAGTGGTTGCTGCTATTGCAAATGCAACCCAACCAAACACATTGTTAAGTAATCTGAATTGTTTCATGTGAAAATAAATTGTTTTCTAAATTAGAATTTCCTACTTTATATTTCGATTAAATTTTTCTAAATAAGAGGAGAAAAGAACTTTTAATTGGCTTAAATACATGTGAATTAAAAAGATTTCAAAGATACGAAGAAAATTTTGTTTGAAATGTTCAGAATTTTCTTTTTAGTTAATATTAAATGAATTGCTAGCACTTATAATGTTGATTATTCCATTTTAATCATTTTATGTGTTTTTTTTTCGCAATTATAGTAATAATCTTATCTCTGTAATGATTATTCTTTGTTTGATTATCATTATTTTGAAAAAAAATGAACTATTAATTTGAAATAAAATAAATGCTTTTTCGATGAATTATGTACTTTTGAAATAGAAAAGAAAGCAAGTTATAAAATATTTGAAATATGTGCTGGATAAGCTGAGTTTGAGCCTAAGCTCCAACAAAATTCTTTTTTGTAGTACCGAAATAATATAATTATATTTGTGGGGTATTTACATACAATTATGTCAATGAATTCAATTGCCTCCTTCAAAGATCTTACCGATCATTTACAAAGTATCAATAACCGAAAGCGCATGGCAGTAGCCAATGCAGTTGATTCACATACGCTTGAAGCTGTGGTTCGTGCAGTAAACGAAGGATTGGTAGAGGCTTTTCTAATTGGTGACGTAGCTGCAATTGAATCACCGCTTTTATTTGCACAACAGACTATTTCGCCTTTCATTCACGTAATTGATATTCCCGAAGTGAAAGAGGCTACTATTGAGGCGGTTAGGATGGTGAAAGAGGGTGAGGCCGATATTTTGATGAAAGGTTTGGTAAATACCGATGTTATTCTCCGTGCAATCCTCGATAAAGAAAAGGGTTTGTTACCTGCTGGTAATATACTGTCCTACAATGCTGCTTTGGAAATACCAAAATACCACAAACTTATCTTTTTCTCCGATCCAGTGGTAATTCCTTCCCCCAATTTGATTCAACGAACTGCCATGATTAAATATGCTATTGAAACGGCATATAAATTTGGAATTTCAAAACCGAAAGTTGCATTGATTCATGCTACCGAAGTAGCCAACCCCAAAATAAATTATATGCAAGATTATCTTGACATTATGGAAAGTTGGCGAAGAGGTGAATTTGGAAATGTGATAATCGATGGTCCTGTTGATATATTCTTGGCTTTGGATGCTGAAAAAGGAAGTATTAAAAACGTACCGACGCCTATTTTAGGGGATGCCGACATCCTAATTTTCCCCAATTTTGAGAGTGCTAATATTTTCTATAAATCACTTTCTCTTTTTGCTGATGCCGAAATGGGCGGTTTGCTTCAGGGAACAGAGAAACCTGTAGTTTTAACTTCCCGAAGCGAAAGTGTAGAATCAAAATTTTACAGTATTGCTATGGCCTGTATTCTTGCCTAAATTCTTATCCACAACATTCAAATATATCCACAATCTACTCAAAATAAAAAGCTCTCCAACATCCTATTAAAGGAAGTTTGGAGAGCTTTTTAGGAATGTAATTTATAAACTTGCAATAAGATGCATTTTATTTATTCACCCATTTCTTTTTGCACGGCATCAAATTCTTTATCCATTTGCAAACGGTAATACAATGTTTTTAAGGTACGTTTGTATTCCATTTCTTTGGGATTTATTTCTGCTGCTTTTTTGAAGAATGGGATAGATTCTTTGAAAACCAAATCGGCTTTGTCTTTAGCTGCATTATAAAGTTTGTTGTCTTTAATTTCATTTGCTTTATCCGACATTTTAACAGCTTGATTGTATTTCAATCGACCAATTCCGGCATAAGAATCAGCATACTTAGGGTCTAATTCCAATGATTTATCAAATGCAGCTCGAGCTTCTTCGGACAGGCCCATACTTTCAGTTAAATTCCCCTTTACATAATAGTATTGAGCAATACTGGGTTCGCGTTCGATAGCATTATTCAAATAAATCAATGCATCTTTCGATTGATTAGTGAAAATGTAATAATTAATCAAATTCTGCAAAAACCACGCTTCCTGTGGAAATTTTTCAAAACCAGCCTTGAGAACTTTTACATAATTTACAGTATCTTTCATCTTAAAGTACTCTTCGTAAAGCAATTGGTGTACTTGTAATTCTTGATATCCTTCATTGGACAATTCCTTGTACAACTGAATGGCTTTTTCACTTTTCTCTGCATTAGTAGCCGCAATAGCATTATAATACTTAATCATGTAATAATTAGAGTCAAGTTTAATTTCATCGGCCATCATTGGCAACTTCGGAATTCCAAGATATATGTCGAAAACTTTGATAGTTTCTTCATATTTTTTGTTTTCAAATAAATGTGCTCCATAAGCAATCAAATTTTGATTTTGTACATAGTATTCTTTGATTTTCAATTTGATGTCTTTCTGCAATTTAGCTTTAATTTTACCTTTTGCGTCTGGCAAACCATCTAATTCATAGGCTTTAATGTAATAATCATACGACTCAATAATAGCTTTTCCCTTCACATCAGCGTCTACTTTTTGTCCTAGTAGTTGCTTGTTCGATAGTGCTTCGTTTTCTTTATACCCAATTAAACCAGCTATATTCCAAGTACCCGATTCGTCCTTAGTAGTAGGATCTTCGAGTGCCAATTTAATTAATTCGCGGGCACCAGTAAAGTCTGGAGTTTCCATTAAGGCCTTGTTTTTAGCTTTTGACACATTGGCCTTCTGGGCAAATGTAGTGGTTACGGCCATAACCAAAAGCATGGATAAAATAATTTTCTTCATAACGAATAATTTTGTTTAGTTTCTAATTTTTGTTTTATCTTATTGATTTTCTTATGTTTTTTATAAACTGTTTATTTTACTATTCTTCGGCATTTTCATTGGTATCTGCTTTGTTTTCAGCTCCTTTGTTTTCAGTACCATTGTTTTCTTCAACAATGATTTCTTCACCAATGATTTCAGGTAGAACTGCTTCTGGATTTACAGTTTCGATTTCTTCTACATCAGTAAGCACTTTACAAACTGAGGCAATTTCATCGTTGCGTTTTTCTAGATTTATCAATCTAACTCCCTGAGTAGCTCTGCCCATCACTCTGATATTAGCCACTTTCAATCTGATTGTAATTCCTGATTTATTGATAATCATCATATCATTTTCGTCAGTAACACTCTTGATTGAAACTAATTTTCCAGTTTTATCAGTGATATTCATCGTTTTAACTCCTTTACCACCACGGTTTGTAACGCGGTATACAGGAACTGGCTGATTGTTTTCATCCAATATCAGATTACCATCTTCGTCACGTTCATCAAGGAGTGTACGTTTACCATATCCTTGTTGCGAAACTACCATGACAGTTTCTGTTGAGTCTTGATTTACACAAATCATGCCAATTACTTCGTCTTGTCCATCATCGTCGAGCAGCATACCACGTACACCAGTGGCTGTACGCCCCATTTGACGAACTTTCGATTCGTGGAAACGGATGGCTCTACCATTCCGATTGGCCATTAAAACATCTGCATTTCCGTTGGTTAATCTAACCTGAATTACTTGATCATCCTCCCGAATAGTGATGGCATTTACTCCATTTTGACGTGGACGTGAATAAGCTTCGAGTGAAGTTTTTTTGATAACGCCATTTTTAGTGCCAAATATCAGATAATGAGAATTAATATATTCACTATCAGTCAATCCTTTAACACGAATAAAAGCATTCACTTTGTCGTTTGAGTCAATATTCAACATATTTTGAATAGCACGTCCTTTAGATATTTTAGTGCCTTCAGGGATTTCGTACACTTTCAACCAATAACATTTTCCCTTTTGAGTAAAGAAAAGCATGGTGTTGTGCATGGAAGCAGGATAAATGTACTCAATAAAGTCTTCATCGCGTGAATTTCCACCTTTCGATCCAACTCCACCACGACCTTGTGTGCGGAATTCAGTAAGTGCAGTACGTTTGATATACCCTAAATGTGAGATGGTAATAATCATTTCATCGTCCGAATAGAAATCTTCAGGATTAAATTCTTCTGATGAATAAACGATTTGAGTACGACGAGCGTCACCATATTTTGCTTTAACTTCGATTAGTTCATCTTTGATAATTTGCATACGAAGTTCAACATTAGCCAAAATTTCTTTCAAACGGGAAATTAAGTTCAACACTTCTTCATATTCAGCACGTAGTTTATCTTGCTCCATACCAGTAAGTTGTCGTAAACGCATTTCAACTACTGCACGAGTCTGTATATCGGATAAACCGAAACGCTCCATTAAACCGTTACGAGCTTCTTCGGGAGTTTTGGAATTACGAATGATCTTAATTGCTTCGTCAAGATTATCAAGAATAATCATGAAACCTTCTAGTAAGTGAGCTCGTTTTTCGGCTTCGGCTAATTCAAATTGTGTGCGACGAATTACAACTACATGACGATGTTCTACGAAAAAGTGAATCATGTCCTTTACATTCAACATTCTTGGACGACCATTCACTAAAGCAATATTATTGACACTAAATGAAGATTGCAAAGCGGTCATTTTGAATAATTTATTCAGAACTACACTTGAGTTTGCATCTCTTTTTATATCAATCACAATACGCATTCCTTCTCTATCGGATTCGTCGTTGATATGCGCAATACCTTCAATTCGTTTGTCCTCAACCAAAGCAACAACTGCTTTAATCAATTCAACTTTATTAACCAAATAAGGAATTTCATTGATAATGATTTTATCTCTACCCTGAGCATCAGTTTCAATTTCAACTTTGGAACGAACTACAACACGACCACGACCAGTTTCAAAAGCTTCTTTTACTCCGGCATAACCATAAATAATACCTCCAGTTGGAAAATCGGGGGCTTTTATATGTTTTATTAATTCCGAAATCTCAATATCATTGTTTTCAATATAAGCGATGGTGCCATCTACAACTTCCGATAAATTGTGTGGAGCCATATTGGTAGCCATACCTACTGCGATACCTGAAGCTCCATTCACCAAAAGGTTAGGAATTCGGGTTGGCAATACGGTAGGTTCTTTCATCGTATCATCGAAATTCATCTGAAAATCAACGGTGTCTTTGTTGATATCGATTAACATATCTTCCGATATTTTACGTAGACGAGCTTCGGTATAACGCATAGCAGCCGGGCTATCACCGTCCACCGAACCAAAGTTACCTTGTCCATCGACCAATGGATAGCGCATAGACCAATGTTGAGCCATACGAACCAAAGTGCCATAAATGGAAGAATCACCATGTGGGTGATACTTACCCATTACTTCCCCAACGATTCTTGCGGATTTTTTATAGGGTTTATCTGAATTATTGCCCAACTCGTTCATCCCGAAAAGTACACGGCGGTGTACTGGCTTAAAACCATCACGCACATCGGGCAATGCACGTGAAACTATTACTGACATTGAGTAATCTATGTACGAAGATTTCATTTCTTCGTCAATATTCACCTTAATAATTCTGTCTTGATCAATCATCTATATATTATTTTATTACTATCTGTTTTGCTGTCGAAAAATCGCACTAAATTACTGCTTTTTTTTGTATCTGGCAAGCATTTTAAAGAGAATAATGGTTAGAATTTTTACGTTAAGTTTTGTTTATATAAATAGTTGTTTTTCAATTAATTTGCAAACAAAAAGATGAGCTAAAATAAACTCATCTTTTAAAAATAGCAGAAACACCACATAAGTCTATAAGTGATTGATGGTATATCAATTTCCTTGATTCTTAATATTTTCTATTTCCGATAATGTATTCTTTACATATGATTACGAATCAATCCAAAAATAATTTTGAAATTCTATTTATTGCTTTTTTTTTGCAACATTTTGCCCAAATTGACGAGTAAAAATTCCTTAATACATGATCAACTGAATGCCTACCGGCTCCTGTAAGCAGTAATCCAACGCCAAATACTGAATATAACATAGATAATTCTTTTGTAGCAAAGGGGGCGTTGCCATGAATTACAAAGGCTGCCACACTCATACCAACTATCAAGGGAATGGTGGCAAGACGAGTAAATAACCCTATAATTATCAAAATAGAACAGACAAATTCCGCAAAAATAATCAATGATAAGGACGCTAAAGAGCCTATACCAATTGGGTCGGGGAATACTAAACGTAGCATTTCAAAATTAATTAATTTTTGCCACCCGTGCACTAAAATAAAAACACCCAACATTAACCTGAAAACCATCAAACCATAATCAGTTAAAGTAACTTCTCTGTATTCAGAACATCCATTATTTTTTTCTACATCCATGTTTTATTTTATTTTTTAACTAATGAAAATATGTTAAGTTGTTTGAAAAAACTATTGAAGATAACCGCCAGTTACGAAATAATTTGCAAAAATATCAGTCCTGTCGAGTTCATCCTTGAATAGTCCATAGACTGATGAACCTGAACCTGACATAGATGCATAAATAGCTCCCGATTTATATAAATTTTTTTTTATCTCGGCAATCTCAGGATATTTTTTAAATACTGAGGCCTCAAAATCGTTTTTAATCAAGTTTTTCCATTCATGTATTGGTTGTGAAATGGATTCAAACAAAGATATTTCTGGTAATTTTGGTACAACTAATGAGTAAGCATCGGATGTAGATACATGAATATCCGGTTTTACTAATAAAAGGAAGTAGCCTTTCAACTTCAATTTTATTGGACTGAAAACATTCCCTATTCCGGTGGCATATATAGTTTTATTTTTAATGAATACCGGACAATCTGCACCCAAAATTGAAGCTATTTTTTCGAGTCTATATTTCGTAATTTTCAGATTAAATATCTCATTGATAGCTTTGAGTGTAAAAGCTGCATCGGAAGAACCTCCGCCTAAGCCTGCTCCAAAAGGAATTTGTTTGATTAAACTAATGTCGACAGGTGGAATTTCATATTGTGATTGTAAAAGCCGTATCGACTTTACGATTAAATTTTCTTCAGGATCACCCGAGATTGGTATGCCAGAAGATGAGAAACTGTAATCACTGCATGAGTCAGATGGCTCAATGTCAAGTATGTCACATAATCCGATGGGGTAGAAAACTGTTTCGATGTTATGATAACCATCTTCTCTTTTTTCGATTATATTTAAACCAATATTGATTTTGGCATTCGGATATAACAACATGCAATTTCAGTTTTATTTTATTTGTTCTAAAAGACAACAAAAATACACATTTTTTTGATAACTGAAAATGCTTGTTGATAATGTTTTACAATGACCCGAAAAAGTTATCAACAATGCTTGTTGAAAATTTTTAGTATAAACTATGGCAAATGTTTAGTACTTTTGAAAGCGTTTTTCAAATTTGAACAAATAAATATAGAATACCCCAACAATCCATTCATTTATTATTTGCAAAACACACATCAATTTATCAGAAAAAATTATACAACTAATCCATAATTTTCACCCTTATAATGGCCGAAAAAAGAAATTACACTAAAAAAACAAATCAGACTACACCAATACCCGCCAATGAATATGGGAAATTGCCTCCACAAGCTCCTGAACTTGAAGAGGCTGTTTTAGGGGCAATTATGATTGAGAAAGATGCCTATTCTTTGGTCTCGGAAATATTGAAACCTGAATGTTTTTACAAAGAAGCAAATCAGAAAATATTTACGGCCATCATGACTCTGGCATTGCATCAGGAACCCATTGATATGCATACGGTTACGGAGCAATTGCGGAAAAATGGCACTATTGATGATATTGGTGGTCCGTATTATATCACGCTGATGACTGCCAAGGTTTCGTCAGCTGCCCACTTAGAATATCATTCACGAATAATTGTCCAGAAGTTTTTGGCTCGCGAATTAATTCGTATTTCGTCGGAAATTCAGACTAAAGCATTTGATGATAAAACTGATGTCGACGATTTGATGCAAGAGGCCGAAGGTATGTTGTTCGAGGTTTCGCAGCGCAACCTAAAAAAAGATGTAACTCAAATCAATCCGGTGATTGAGGAAGCAAGAAAACGAATGCAGTTGGCAGCCACAAAACAAGGTTCCAGCGGTGTTCCGAGTGGATTTCATTCCTTGGACAAAATCACCTCGGGTTGGCAGCGTTCCGATTTGATTATCATAGCAGCACGTCCGGCCATGGGAAAAACAGCTTTTGTTCTTTCGATGGCAAAAAATATGGCTGTTGATCACAATACGCCTGTGGCAGTTTTTTCACTGGAAATGTCGAATGTTCAGTTGGTGAATCGTCTGATTATGAATGTTTGTCAGCTTGAAGGTGAAAAGATTAAAAATGGACAACTCGATAAATATGAGTGGGAAAAGTTTGATCGTGATATCAATATTTTACTTGATGCACCTTTATATATAGACGATACTCCCAGTTTGTCGATTTTTGAACTCCGTAGTAAAGCCCGAAGATTGGTAAAAGAACATAAAGTTCAATGTCTTATCATTGACTACTTGCAGTTAATGAATGCCAGCGGTATGAGTTTTGGAAGTAGGGAACAAGAAGTTAGTATCATCTCACGCTCGTTGAAAGGTTTGGCCAAAGAACTTGATATTCCGATTATTGCACTTTCGCAGTTGAACCGTGGGGTAGAGGGGCGTACCGGAATTGAAGGCAAGCGGCCACAGTTGTCCGATTTACGTGAATCAGGAGCAATTGAGCAGGATGCCGATATGGTATGCTTTATTCATCGACCTGAATATTATAAAATTATGGAGGATGGACAAGGGAATTCATTGGTGGGAATAGCCGAAATTATCGTTGCCAAGCATCGTAATGGTGCAACTGCCGATGTTCAATTGAAATTTAAAAATACTTATGCTAAATTCTTAAACAAAGATGATGTAATGGAAGATGATAATCCTTTTGACTCGGGTTATCAGGTGACATCATCAAAAATGAATGATACAGAGGCGGGTTTCTATGGCGAAGGTCAAATTTCAAACCCACCTAAAAACTCATTCCCAGGAGGAAGAAACGACGAAACTCCATTTTGAGAATAAGCTATAACTAAAAAGAATGCCAATAAACATTTCAGTTGTTTATTGGCATTCTTTTTTATATGCAAAATCAATTAATGATGAATTGAAGTTAATTCTTCGGGATTGTGCTTGTATTTAAAAAATAATGCAAATAAAATAGTTACTACCAAAGAATATAAGGCAAAAATTAACCAAATGCTTGACCAATCTTTGACGTGAGTAATAGGATCTTCAAACCATTTTGCAATAACTAATCCTGCAATAATATTTCCCATAACAGCACCAACACCATTGGTCATAAGCATAAAGACACCTTGTGCAGACGATTGTATTTTTGAGTCTGTATTTTTCTCCACGAATAATGCTCCTGAAATATTGAAAAAGTCGAAAGCCATACCGTAAATAATACAAGAAGAAATAATCAGTCCGAAACCGAGTATAGAATTTCCGGCAAGCCCAAACAATCCGAAGCGCAACACCCAAGCTATCATGCTGAATAACATCACGTTTTTGATTCCAAAACGACGCATAAAAAATGGAATCGCAAGAATAAATAAGGTTTCAGAAATCTGTGATATAGAGAGGATTATTGTAGAAAAGTTGTTGATCAATTCCCCTTTCGGAAATACAGTTGCATCTTGTAAGAAGCCATCGCCGTAAGCATTAGTCAATTGTAAAGAACCACCTAGCAATAAACTGAAAAGAAAGAAAAGTGCCATTTTCTTTTGTTTAAACAACACGAAGGCATCCAATCCTAATTTTTGTGTTAACGACTTTTTTCCTATTGTTTTCTTCTCTTTTTCTCTTTTGATGACAGGCAGAAAAAAGAATGAAAAAAGCGACAGAATTACAGCAAAAATAGCCGAAATATAGAAAGATACTTTTATACTCTGACCGAAACCCCAGTCTTTTGTAAAGACATTTGTAACCCACATGGCAACAATAAACCCAACAGTTCCCCACACACGTATTGGTGGAAAAAAGGTGGTAGGATCTTTTCCTTCTTTTTTTAATACCGCAAAACCAATGGAATTATTAAGTCCAATAGTCGGCATATAAAAACTCATGGCGATTAATAGTACCCAAAAAAATGGAATAGGATTATCGATAAAAGGCAACGTACAAATGCTAACACCAAACAGTAAATGTAAAATAGCAAACACATAATTTGCTTTCCATTTGTCGGCGACTATCCCAAAAAGTGTAGGCATTATCAACGAGGCGAATCCCATGGTTGAGAATACCAAACCAAACTCAGCACCGTTCCATTGTTTTTCAACGAATCCATAATGTCCGAGAGTCATCATCCAAGCTCCCCAAACAAAGAACTGGAGGAAATTCATAATAATTAATCGAAACTTTAATCCCATGATTTTGTGTTGTTTATATTAGATTTTTTATAAGAATAGATAGTATTTTTTTTTTCAGTTATATGGTCTTATTTTCTTTTCTTTTTAGAGCATCCCGAATACTTACCGCTAATTCGTATTTTTCTTCTTTAATGGCCATATCCAATAATTCTTCTAAATCATATGCCGACAATAAATCCAGCTCTTCGGGGCTTAAGTCTTCGGCATCTACATTAATTTCTTCTTTTTCTAGCTTAGATTCAGAATCTGAATCGAATTCTGTACCCACAATTTCGAGTATATCCGATTTAATAAAAATGGTATTGTTAAACCGAATTGCCAATGCAACAGCATCAGAAGTTCTCGCATCGAGCGATATTTCTACGCCATTGTGCAAAAGTATGATATTGGAAAAAAATACATCATTGACCATATCATAAATCACTATTTTAGAGACTGTTGCACCGAAAGTGATAATTAAACTGTGTATCAGATCGTGGGTGAGGGGTCGAGGTGGCTTTTTATTGTTAAGTTTTAAAGCAATAGATTGTGCTTCAGGTTCACCAATCATAATTGAAAACCGACGATTACCATATTTCTCACTCAACACCAATCCATACGTTCCCACAACTGACTGGTTGTACACCAATCCTACAATGGATAGTTCTGTTTCTGAATTCATATTATTTTTTGATAATTGGAGGGCAAATATAGCTATAATTTCGATACCAAAGTCCTATTTTATTAATATTATATCTTATCTAAATAGGTATTGATTATGCTAGTTTATAATTTATCGATTAATTAGTTCTACTTTACTAAAATAAAAAAAATCAATTCTATTTTGACCCCCAAATCACTAAATGGGTGCTTAATAGTGGAGTTAGATGGAGATTTCTGCAATTTGAATTTATACAAACTGCGTCTTAAAGGCCCATTTGGGGGATTGGGGTCAAAATTTTAAAGTAGTAAAGTAGAATTAGAAAGAAACGTTACAGATATGAAATTTAGCTTACAATATTAATAATGATAGAAAATTATTGCATTTACGCCTAAAAAATGATTGTAGAACACAAAAAAAGCAGTACTTTTGTATCACTTTTTTGAAAAAGAAAGTGTGATGGGAAATTAAGCGACTAATCACTTAATAACGAAACGCTTAAATTTTGAGTAACACAATTATTTTAACAAATGAAAACATTTGAATTAAAGGGAGTTTTAAGAACTGACCTTGGAAAAAAAGCTTCTAAAGCTGATCGCGTATCCGAAACTGTACCATGTGTACTTTATGGTGGTGGCGAAAATCTACATTTTACTGCAACTGTAAGTGATTTGCGTAAATTAGTTTATTCACCCGATGTATTTGTGATAAACCTTGACATTGAAGGAAAAAAGAGTAAAGCCGTAATGAAAGCTTTGCAATTTCACCCAGTTTCAGACAAAGTATTACATCTTGATTTTCTTCAAGTTTCTGACGACAAACCAGTTATCATTGAAATTCCTGTAAAATTAGAAGGTTTGGCCGAAGGTGTTAAAGAAGGGGGTAAATTAGCACTTGAAATGCGTAAACTTAAAGTTAAAGGTATCTATACCAAAATTCCTGAGCATATTACTCTCGATGTAACTGCATTAGGATTAGGAAAGAGTATTCAAGTAGCCAATGTTTCGGTTCAAAATCTTGAAATTCTTAATGCTAAAAATGCCGTTGTTGCACAGGTTAAATTGACAAGAGCTGCTCGTGGAGCCGCTGCTGCTGCCGCTACCAAAAAATAAATTTCAGGTAAATGAAATACTTAATTGTTGGATTAGGTAATATTGGTAGCGAATACCAACATACCCGCCACAACATAGGATTCACAATATTGGACGCTTTAGCTAAGGCGTCCAATGTTTTTTTTAGTGAGAACCGCTATGGAGCTACTTGCGAAATAAAACTCAAAGGAAGAAGTATGATATTATTGAAGCCTTCTACCTTTATGAATCTAAGTGGCAATGCGTTACGATTCTGGATGCAGAAAGAAAAAATAGAAATTGACAATGTTTTGGTTATTGTAGATGATATTGCTTTGCCTTTCGGAACTTTAAGATTGAAACCCAAAGGTTCTGATGCAGGACATAACGGTTTGAAAAATATTCAGGAAATTTTAGGCCACGATAACTACGCCCGACTTAGATTTGGTATTGGGAGTGATTTTCAACGTGGTCGACAGATTGAATATGTATTAGGTCAATGGACTGATGAGCAGGCTGCTAAAGTTCCTGAACGTGCCGAGAGTTGTATCGAAATCGTAAAAAGCTTCTGCCTTGCAGGTATGCAACTTACTATGACTCAATTTAATGGGAAATAGTTTTAGCAATTGATTTGTGTAAAATTTGAAATAGATTTGTTTTCTAATTTGATTCATGGCGAAGTCAGGTTGATGAGAATCAACTGATGTTCTGTATCTTATTATTTCTTAAAATAATAGTTTGAAAAATATTGAGATTTGTAGTTGCAACAGTCATAAAAATTGACTACATTAGCATCGAAAATTAGTAAAATAGTTCTTTGTATCGTATCACCTAACAGTTTAACATATGCAAAAAATAAAGTTTGATGTAGAGTATCCACTTAAAAATGCTTCTTTAGCGGTTTTGTGGAATTCAATCGGAACTCCACTTGGTTTGTCGGAATGGTTTGCCGATGGCGTAACAGTATCGGAAAGCGAATATGTATTCGCTTGGGATCAGCACGAGCAAACTGCCATTTTATTGCAAAAAAAGCAAAATTCATTCATTCGGTTTTGTTGGGACGAGGATGAAGGTAGTGAGTACTATTTTGAAATATGCATTAATACTATTGAAGTTACTGGTGATTTGACCATAGTTGTTACCGACTTTGCAGAACCAGATGAAATAGAAGACGCTAAATTGCTTTGGAATCAACAAATTGATGTTTTGAAGCGCAAAAGCGGTATTTGAAAACCATTCTTTTGGACGTGTGTACATGATTTTATTTATGGACTTCATTTTACTTTAAATATATTTCATACTTCAACCAATTGATTATTGAACAAATTGAAGTAATTTTGTTGCTCTTAAAAAAAGAAGCACATGGATTTCCTGAAAAAAATTGACCTCTATATATTCAAGCGGTTTTTTACGTTATTCTTAATGACTTTTCTCATCTGCATTTTTATATTATTAATGCAGTTTTTATGGAAGCATTTTGCCGAATTAGTTGGGAAAGGTATCGGAATCGATGTGTTGGCCGAGTTTTTTTTGTATGCCATTTTTACAGTGGTTCCGCTTGCTCTTCCCCTTGCTATCTTGTTAGCTTCATTGATGACTTTTGGAAACTTAGGCGAGAATTTTGAACTTACCGCCATGAAATCATCTGGAATTTCACTTTTCCGGATTATACGCCCCTTGATTTTTTTTATTGCAATGGTCTGTATTGGTGCATTTTACTTTTCAAACTACGTACTTCCCATTTCGCAAACCAAACTCTGGACTCTAATATTTTCCCTGCGCTCGAAATCTCCCGAATTTGATATTCCTACCAATGAATTTTATTCTGGAATCAATGGAGTAAATCTCTATGTAAGGGATAAAGAAAATGGATTGTTGAAAAACCTGATGATTTATGATTTTTCAGGAGGTTTCAACAGTGCCACGGTAATGGTAGCTGACTCTGGTAGAGTGAAATTTACCGAGGATAAGAAATACTTGATGCTCCTGCTTTACGATGGAGAGAGTTTTGAAAATTTGAAAAATCAACGGATGAATAGTGGAGCTTCCAATATTCCATACCGGCGCGAAGTGTTTGGTTATAAAGAAATTTTGCTCGATTTTGATTCTGATTTTACTCGATTCGACGAATCTATTCTCGAAGATCAACACGTTAGTAAAAATATTACGCAGCTAACTCAATCCATTGATTCGGTTAATAAAATAGTAGATTTACGTATTGTGGAACAGGCTACCGATATAGTAGCTAATAATTATTTTGGTAGGGAAAATAATCCCGAAAAGTCGCTCGAAATGGTACCGAAAACCAGCCTTAAGAAGTTTCAACCGGATACACTTTTAATGAGTTACGATCAGGCTGATATGCTAATAGTGGCTTCTACCGCACTTCAGAAAGCGAAGGAGATGCAAAGTAAAATTGAATACAATAATATAACATTAGGTGAACCGCAAAAATATGTAAGCCGACATGAAATAGAATGGCATCGGAAATTCACACTTTCGTTTGCCTGTCTGATATTTTTCTTTATCGGTGCACCACTAGGAGCCATTATCCGCAAAGGTGGATTGGGAGCTCCGGTTGTAATTTCTGTTATTATGTTTATTATTTATTACATTATCGACAATACAGGTTATAAAATGTCGCGTGAAGGTTTATGGACAGCCTTTGAAGGTATGTGGCTGAGTTCATCGGTATTGTTACCATTAGGTATATTCCTCACTTATAAGTCGGCTGTAGATGCTACTTTATTCAACCCAGAGCAATATGCTAAATTATGGCATGTATTTAAACAAAAAATAGCGTCAATTGTTAATAAGAAAAGCGGAATCACCGCCAATGAAATATAGTATAATATGGAAAAGATTTTAGACAGTATAGAATCAGCACTCGAGGATATTCGGGATGGTAAATTTGTAATTGTAGTGGATGATGAAGATCGTGAGAATGAAGGCGATTTTATTTGTGCTGCCGAAAAAATGACTCCCGAGATGGCTAATTTTATGATAACTCACGGGCGTGGTGTGCTTTGTGCTCCACTTACCGAAGAACGCTGCGATCAATTGGATTTGCAAATGCAAGTCGAACAGAATACTGCAATCCATTCAACTCCTTTTACAATCAGTGTCGATAAGTTGGAAGGCTGCACAAGTGGCGTTTCTACTGCTGATAGAGCGGCTACATTTTTGGCCTTAGCCAATCCGAATTCAAAACCAGAAACTTTTGGTCGTCCCGGACATATTTTCCCCTTGCGTGCCAAAAATCGTGGTGTTATTCGCAGGGCAGGCCATACTGAAGCAGCTGTTGATTTAGCTCGATTGGCTGGCTTGTACCCCGCCGGTGCTTTAATTGAAATAATGAATGAAGATGGAAGTATGGCTCGCATGCCTGAATTAATAAAATTATCAAAGAAATTTAATTTGAAAATAATTTCTATCGAAGATTTAATTGCGTACAGACTTAAATCGGAATCATTGGTGGAAAAAGGTGTAAAGGTGAATATGCCAACTGCTTACGGAAAATTTAAGTTAGTGCCTTTTCGCCAAATATCCAATGGATTAGAGCATGTAGCTCTGATTAAAGGCGAATGGGAAAAGGACGAGCCAGTATTAGTACGTGTGCATTCATCGTGCATTACCGGCGATATTTTTGGTTCAATGCGTTGTGAATGTGGCGAGCAGCTCCATAAAGCTATGGAAATGATTGAAAAAGAGGGCAAAGGAGTCATCGTTTATATGAATCAAGAAGGAAGGGGAATCGGTTTAATGAACAAGATTAAGGCCTACAAACTTCAAGAAGAAGGTATGGACACTGTTGAGGCTAATTTGCACTTAGGTTTCGATGCCGATGAACGTGATTATGGAGTTGGAGCTCAAATTTTACGTGAGGTAGGTGTTTCAAAAATTCGATTAATGAGTAACAATCCGGTTAAGCGTATTGGCTTAGAGGCTTATGGTTTAACTATAGTTGAAAATGTCCCGATTGAAGTTCAACCCAATGAATTCAATTCTTTTTATATGGAAACTAAGAAAAATAGAATGGGTCATAACCTGAAATATGCCAAATAAATTTTAGATTTGCTCCTATATCTCAAAAAAATACCTGAAGAACAAGACACCCAACAGGACTGTATATACAAATACAGAGTCCGATTGTATGACATACATTTATAACTTTTTTAAAATGAAAAATCAAGTAATTGTAATTACCGCAGTTTTGTTAGTGATTTCTATTGGCAATTATTTTAGAATAATTTCTGATGGAAGCATTAGAACAGTTGAGTTCATTTCTATTTTTGCAATAGGTGCTTTGGCTGGGATACTGTTGACTCAAATTTTTAAAAGACTATTTAAGTAGAATTAATCTGTTCGTGTATAAAACAGTTAATCAAATCATCCTTCCAAAAATAATAGAAATGTTTGGATACAAGAATTTCTAGGTTGTCTTTATTGTGTTTTTACTTAGCGTTTTGTTTTAAGATCAGCTTCTTCAGGTAATAATAAATTGTAAATTCTATGAAAACAGCCTTGATAACCGGTACGACATCGGGTTTTGGTAAAGCTTTTGCCTTTCGTTTAGCCCGTTTGGGTTATAAAATTATAATTACTGGACGTAGAGAAGAGCGACTTTTGGAGCTTGCTGCTGAAATCAGAAATGATTCTGGAGTAGATGTTTTTACACTCTGTTTTGATGTGCGTAATAGGGAAGCCTGTACTGACGCAATTGAATCAATCCCCGATAATTTAAAGGATATTTCACTTTTGGTAAATAATGCTGGTTTAGCAGCGGGTGCAAGTCCGTTCGACCAAAGTGATATCGACGATTTTGAGCGAATGATAGATACCAATGTAAAAGGTTTGCTGTATATTACCAAACTCATTGTTCCAGGGATGATAGAGCGAAAAAACGGACATATTGTGAATATATCTTCAATTGCCGGCATTGAAGTTTACCCCAATGGACATGTTTATTGTGCATCGAAACATGCGGTGAATGCCATAACCAAAGGTCTCAGAATCGACCTTGTTCAATATGGTATTAAAGTAAGTTCCATATCTCCAGGAATGGTTGAGACAGAATTTTCGGTGGTGCGTTATGCTGGTGACGAGGACAAGGCGAAAGCTGTTTATGCTGGATTAGTACCTTTGAATGCCGAGGATATAGCTGATGCGTTAGAGTTTATCGTTACTCGTCCTGACCATGTGAGCATCAACGACATTCAGATTAATCCAAAGCAACAGGCCAATACTTATATCTCGAAAAGGATTTTGTAGTTTATTTCATTTGCATTAACCAAGCAAAATTGACAGAGGCATACATCGGATTCGATTTGTCAAAATAATCTCGCTTGTCATTAGAGAAAATATCACTCATGCTATAATTTCCTCGAGCTTCGAGTTGGAAAACCTGTCCTTTAATATTTATATAAAAACCCGTCCCTGCTACAAATCCATAATCGAATTTGTTCTCTGTCAATGTAGTATGTTGTACCGAAGTTGAAGTTTCTTGCGTGTTTTGCAATACACTCTCCGAAATTAAATAGCCTACTTTTGGACCTATATTGAAGAAAAATCTAAACTTTTTTCCAAAATTAAAATGAGTCATAAAGGGTAGTTCAATGAAATTCAATTGACGTGCATAGCCACCCTCAGTTTCTTGCCAGCCTCGCTGCATATAATTCAGTTCCACTTGCCATCCCAAACTTTTCTGTGAAATTTGCCTGAAAACTAATCCTCCAGTATAACCCATCAAAAAAGACTGACTCACCTTGGGTGTAAAATTCACAGTCGATGCCGCCATTCCGCCATTTAAACCAATGTACATTTCAGGTTTGTAATAAGCTTTTTGGGCGAAAGTAGACTCTACTAAAAATACAAGAAAGAGGGTTATGATAAAAAGTTTTGTATAAATTCTATTGTGTTTCATTATTAAGATGAAATGAATTGTTAAATATAAGTTTATGTTTTGTTATGTTGCGTTAGTTCTTCTGTGTTGGTTTTGTCTGTAAGTATTCGTCCATATTGATATTTTCAGGTAGAGATTTTTTTAATGATTCTGTCGGTTTAAGCCACACTACAATTGTGTCATTACGATTTGGAAGTTTAGTTTCTGACATACAAATTGCTATTGGAAGAAGTTTCATATCTTTAGGTAAATCCTCGTCTAAACTTTGAATACCCTTGGTGTCGCCAATTAATAATGGATAAAAATCATTTCTTGTAGTTTCAATAGTTTTTAGCAAACTGTCATTTTTTGATTTTACTACCAAAGTGTCAGTCTCATTCATGTGTGTCGATGAAACATAATTACCATCACACATATAAAAGCCAAGGAATGCATATTTCTTATTGTCTAGTTTCCAATTAGGATTGATGTTTTTATAGAATACACCTTGATCAGACAAGTCAATGCCAATTTTCTTAAGTTGTGATCCATTTAGATATAAAAATTCCGTTTTCTTTGTCTGGTTACAACTACAAAGTGTAATTACAAGAAGAATTGTCAAGAAAGATTTGATTTTCATAACGTTGATTTTTAATGTTTTCTAATTATTAATCTAGTGAAAGTTTTTACTGTTTGCTAACAGCCATATAGATGCTCTATTATATTGAATTTTTAAAAAATATATTGAGTTTATCGTATTAATTGCTTTGGAAAAAATATACTTTTTGATTCATAAAACCTGATTTGTCTGATTTACGTTCAAATTGCAAATTGGACTGTATGCCTTGATAAAGAGGTAGTTTTGTTTTCTGATTTAAAAAATTGGTACCATTTTGGTACAAAAGTGAAGTAAAGTAATTAGTTAAATCATAGCCTATTATATCGAATTGTGGTACATTGGTTACCGATCTCCATGAAAATGATTTGTAAAATGCTGTAATGTATTTTTTATAATCCATACTGTTTAAATCCAGTTTGAAAGGGCTAATATAAAAACTGCTCAGATTAGTAGTCGAGCTCTGCCAACTAATTTGTGTAAGTATCTCTAAATTAGATAAAATAGGTTTTGTATTTATCGAGTCTAGGTAGTTACTTACTGATAATAATTTATCGGTATTGAACAACAAAACTGTATTTTTTGTACTTTTAAATTTATTGTAAGTTGTAGGCGATATGAGCGAATCAGCATCCATAGTTACAAAATTTCTTTTTAACCGCTTCAATTCATTTTTAAGTTCATAACTGAACTCATAGCCATCGTCGAGTACGCTCACAGCTGGAACTTCACAAATAATAATTTCTTTATTTTTATATTCGTTATTAAGAATTTGAGCCATAAACTGCACCTGAACGTCGAGACCTGGATTAAATTGTAGTAAGTATGGATTGATGTTCACATCGTACACTTTTGATGAAAAAGGAATAAGCGTGTTAATTTTATACTTCATTGCAAAATTGCTTATTAAAGGAATGTGCTGCGTGTAAGCTGGCCCAATAATTAAATCAACCCTTTTTAATTCATCGTTTTGAAGTACTTCGCTCATTTTATCTTCACTCTTGCCTGTATCGTAAGTGTAGATTTCAAATGACACTCCATATTCCTTGGCTTCGTTAATGGCTAATAAAGCGCCCGAATAGAATTCAATAAATCGCTGATTACTTGCATCGGACTTGGCATTTTCAAGCATAAATGGTAACAAAAATGCAATACGAATAGGAACTTTATTCGTAATAACTGGTTTTGAAATTCTGGCAATAGATAATTTATCCTCCAAATTAGCTTTGGGTTTAATTGCGTTTTCGCTATCTTTAACTACTTGTTTTTCAGGTTTTTTGATGATTATTTTCAGTTTAGAGCCCCATCTTAAACTTTCTTGTGCATCAGGATTATATTTTAAAATATCATCGACACTTATTTCGTATTTTTTACTGATAGAATAAAGTGTTTCTTTAAGTCTTACCCTATGTTCAATAAATTCAGGCGCGTCCGAAACAGATTTTGATGTATTCTTATTATTTGGATTAACAGTTTTATCCTCAATTTTTGTATTGTTAGTTTTCGTTTTGAGTGTATCTATTTTTGTTTTTGGTATTTTTAAAATCATACCTTCTTGTAATCCATTTAAAATTTGTGGATTGGCATTTTGTATGTCCGAGATTGAAACTTTGTAAGCTCGACTAATGGCAAACAAAGTTTGTTTTTTTAAAACCGTATGCTCAATAAAATCATTCGTTTCTTTAGCTTGTGTTTGTTTGCTATTTTCAACTTTCGCCATTGCTTTGTTAGCCGAGTTGATAGGAATCAGGATTTCCTGACTTGGCTTTAATCCTAATTCGATAATTGGATTTAGTTCCGTAATTTCGGCCTGCGTTACGTTGAACTTTTTACTTATTGTATATAATCCTTCGCTAATCTGAACAGTATAAACATAAAATTCTTTGCCATTAATTTTTTTAGTGTTGTAGTTAGTTGTCTGACTGTCAATTTCTAAAGTAGATATAAGGAAAACAATTACTAAAAATATAAAAGTTCTTTTATTCATGCTGTTTGAAAATTAGATGTAATTTTGAGGAATAATATAAAGCATTAAAATGTGCAATACATTTTATAGGCTGAAATATGAATTATTAATCCTTGCAAATGTACAAAAAATTAAAATTGTATACTGATTAATGGCAATAAATCAACGTTTTTTTTGTTTTTGATAAGAAAGATGTACATTTGCAAATCCGACTATTTGCGGGGTATTTTTGTTTTGTATAGGACTCGTATTCTAATTCATAGTTGGCTATAATATATTGATATTATATATTTTAAATTTAGGTAATATAATACATAGATAATCAGACTTGTAACTCGTAACTAAAGTCTCGTAACTTTTCAAATCCTTTTTATGAAAAAAACTCTTTTTGCTATTATTTTCATACTTTCTTCTATAAGTACATTCAGCCAAGTTACGGCGACTGGTACTTATAAATCTTATTTCAAAACCTTTTCCAGTATTGACTATATCATTATTTTCGATGGTGTAAGTTCTTCTACATCAATAAAATATAATGGAACATACAACAATATAAATTGGTATAAATTTTCGAATCCAACCATTTCTATTAGCAATCAGAGCGAGAATTTCAATGTGGAAGATGCTACAGGCTATATACTCGATGTAGATGGTGCGAAAACCACTATTTGGGTGATGGATTATAAAAATTATTTACCAAAATTCAACTCCCTCGAAGCTGAAAATAATTCTAAGAATCAATGCGAAGGCTTGAAGCTTAATTTGGCGGCTGATATTCCTATAATGCAATATAAATCAGCTCAAGGAGCCACTTTTAAATTGGATAGGGAGTTTGAATTAACCTATAAATCGCAGGCATGGGATAAAACTAAATGGTCTGATACTGTTATAATTAAATCGATAAAATTACCTCAAGCTGAATTATTTGTTACTCCTGCTCCATTGTGTAATACCACATTTAGCATTGAAGGTGATCAATTCGCACGAGATTTGCAGACAGCAACACTACCAAAAATAGAATCATCAAGCTATCAGGCTGTTGCGGTGCAAAGTCATATAAGTACCACTGCTGCAACAAGGATCGAATTGCAAGAAGATGCAAGACCCGAAAAAGCCACTGCCGTAGAGGGTTCAGCTCCTTTGGACATTATGTTTGAGAGTAATGCTACCGCTCTTACCGAATTTTATAAATGGGAAATTTACAAGAATAAAGAGTTGCTATTCACTCGCAGCGACAAAGATCAGCGTTATACTTTTTCTGAATCGGGCGATTACGTTGTAAAACTAAATGTAGCTAGTGCTTATTGCAATAAATCGGACTCCATTACCGTTAAAGTTTCTGATTCGGATATTCAAGTCCCATACGCATTTACACCCAATGGTGATGGTATAAACGATGAATTCAGAGTTGCGTATCGTTCTATTGTTTCATTCAAATGCTGGGTGTACAGTCGGTGGGGAAAGAAAGTTTATTTTTGGACTGACCCACAAAAAGGCTGGGATGGTAAAATTAACGGTAAAGCTGCCTCACAAGGTGCTTATTTTTACATAATAGAAGCCAAAGGTGCAGATGGAAAAGAACATTCCCGAAAAGGTAATATAAATCTGCTTAGATAATAATTCGTTTTTTAGTTTTACCCTTTTTAGTATGGGTTTGGATATTTTTTATCCTATTTATTTTATTGTATTCTATTTTTATAAAATAAGGGAATAAGAGATTTGTTTTGTTGTCGTGATGCTACTAAGGGGCAAGCATATTAAAAAACCCTTCTTTTTATATTGAAACCTTTAGTAGTAAATGAATTACCTAGAGGTCTGCCCTTATTATATTTATATAATTAGATTCTCAAAAAATTATAGATCAGTTTCTATTGCCCACACTGTTCGTGTTAGTATCCTTTATTTAGGCAAACTGGCGAAGAACGATTTCAATTATTTTGGTTCGTAAATCCTTGGTTTTGAGGGAAAGTTCTGAATTATTTATCATCATTCTATTGTGTACTTTCGCTCCAATAAATTTCCGGAACTGTTTGTAGATTTTGATTGCCCACTTGCCACTAAAATAATGTAAGGGCAATAAAAGTAAGACATACCAAGCACTAATAGAGCTTATTAGCACTATTAGAATTGATTGTAGAAGGTAAAATAAAGGAAAAGTGATTATTCCAATTCCGTATTGCAAAGAAGTAAAAAAGCCTTCGAACTTCACTTTAAGTTGTTTCCTAATCCAAACTGGACTGAAAAAAGGCAAAAAATTCAACAATAAACCAATTGTAAATATGGGTGTAAGCAGGATAAATGTTAGGACAGACATTAAATCCTTCGCTAAGCTTGATTTTTTCAAGTCAAAATTAGCTTCATGTAATTTATATTCCTCTTTTAATAGAATGAATTCATGGCATAACTCATTTAATTCATTGGTCAATTGGGGATTATCACTTTCGAGAGCTAATAATTTTTTTCCGATTTGCTGACGGGTTAAAAATAAATTCGTGGTATTTTTATCGAGTTTTAAGTACCTAAGAACTGATAGATTTGATAATTTAGTGGCTTGTTCAAAACTTTTGTAATTGTCTTTACTATCCAGATTTAATACCAAGTCTCCCATTTTGAGACGCAAATCATCCCTTAGTTTATTTATTGCCAATACTGGATTTACATTATAATCGGCCATATAATCGATAACATCAATGGCTTTTCCGAAATTGACAATAATATGGTTTTGTGATTTTACAAAACTGCCGTAGTCTAACCCTACAGGAATAATTTTTACGGTTTTACCCATTCCAATTTTCTGTTGAGCAGCAAAAGCAACACGGAAAATACCTTTTACCAAAGGCCGAATGCGGTTCTCAAGTTCCTGATTTCCTTCGGGCATTATTCCCATGGTGTTTCCGTGTTCCAACACTTCAACGCATCTTTCAAAAACCTCATTGTTTTTTTCTAATTGCTCAAAGCCATCTCTGATTCTGAAAGCAGGCATAATCTTGGCAAATGTCAGAAAATCAGCTATTTTTTTCTTTCTAAACATATCAGCACGAGCCAGAAAAATTGTAGCATAGTTGTCAGGTGTAGCTGAATGAATTGCCAAGGCATCCATCAAAGCGTTCAAGTGGTTAGGTGCAAAAATTACTGGTCCCTGAGTTGGAATATTTTCGGCACCATGAATAATATATTCGCTATAAAAACTTTTGAACGTGGCTCTTACGTATTTTTTTGTTAGGAGGAAAGTAAGTGAGAGATCATCAATTTTAGTCATAAAAAAAATGTTAAGCAAGATTTTTTTTACTCCAATAACTGGAAATTAATAAACCAGAAATAATATGCCAAATTCCCCACCAAGCAGTTATGAAAAGCATACCACCTAAGGCAAGATTGGGTGGGAAAATTTTGGGATTAAAAAGTAATACTAATCCTAAACCAGAATTTTGTATGCCGGTTTCAATTGTCAATGTACGCCGATCTGCATTGGGTAGTTTGAAAATAGTACCAAGACTAAAGCCTGTAGTAAGTGCCAAGGCGTTGTGAATGAGTACGATAATAAAAATATAAAAAATATGATCTAAAAATAATTTCAAATTATTCGAAAAGGCCAATACTATCATCAGGAGGAAAAATACGATGGAAGCTATTTGAATTGGCTTTTTAAGTTTTTCGGTAATTTTTGGAAGAAAGCGGGCAAAAATAATACCGGCAATAAGCGGAATTCCCAATAAGATAAATACAGTTTCGAACATTTGCCCGTTGTCAATTTCCAATGGTTGGAGCATATGATTGGCGTGATTACTAATGTAACGTGTATAAAGTCCGCCCCAAAGTGCAAAATTGAAAGGTGTGGTAATAGTTGCAAATAAGGTTGTTGTAGCGGTTAACCCTACCGAAAGCTCAGTATTTGCCTTGGAAAGCGATGACATAAAATTTGAAATATTACCGCCAGGGCAAGCTGCTACCAAAATCATTCCCATAGCCACAGTGGGCGTAATATAATTACTTAGGAGGATAACTAGGAGAAAAGTGATAAGTGGCAAAGCGAAAACTTGCGATAGCAGACCAACTAATGTTGATTTAGGGTGTTTGATAAGTTCTTTGAATTCACCAGGTTTTATTCCCAGTGCTACACCAAACATGATGAAACTAAGAATAATATTAATTACGTGCATACCCGATGCAGAAAAATTTATTTTTATTGGATCCAATTGCTGAAGTGCCTCGTACATACCTATGATTTTTTTAATTAGTATCACAAAAGTAAATTTTTTTTTTTACTCAACAACAGTTTGTTTGTTAAGGAAACAGTTTTTAACATTAGGTTTTATCAATATCTACCTGAGTCGCTACAAATTTTTTACTAATGTGTGGAAATTTTACATACTGATTATCAAGCTTATTAGTCTAAAATGATTGTTTATACTAAATTTTTTATATTTTTGTAGCAAGATTTATATTAGTACTTAAATTTATAGATAGATGAAAAAAGTTATTTTATTATTGATTATCAATGCCTTAATTGTGAGTTCGTGTGCAAAACACAACGATTTAGAGCCGGAAATCAAGTTTAAAACCACGGCAGGCAATATCACTGTAAGGCTTTATGCCGAGACTCCCAAGCATAGAGACAATTTTTTGAAATTAGTAAAAGCTGGATATTATGACGGTGTTCTTTTTCATCGGGTAATTGCCGATTTTATGATTCAGGCTGGCGATCCAGATTCTAAAAATGCGTCAGGAAGTAAATCACTAGGGTCCGGCGATGTAAAATATACTATATCCGCTGAAATTGTTTATCCTAAATATTATCATAAAAAAGGTGCATTGGCCGCTGCACGACAAGGCGACGATATGAATCCTGAGCGAGCTTCATCGGGTGCACAGTTTTATATTGTAAAAGGACATTTGTACACCGATGTTGAGCTAAATAAACTCGAACAAAAGAACCTTAGTAAATTTGAAGCTAAGCTTTTTGAGCAAAAAATAATTTTATTTCAAAGTCGAATTCAAAAATACCAAGCTGAAAATAATCAGGAACAATTAGAACTACTTAATGACTCGATTTTGTACTTAGTTAAAGACGAAATGCAACAAAATCCAACTTACAAATTCACAGAACAACAACGAAATGATTACAAAACAGTAGGAGGTACGCCACATTTGGATGGTGAATATACAGTTTTTGGAGAAGTAATAGATGGAATTGAAATTGTTTCGAATATCTCAATAGCTAAAACTGGCAAAATGGATAGACCATTGGAAGATATAAGAATTTTAAAGGCGACAAGAGTGAGATAAATTACTGATAATCAGATTTTTATAATCATTATATTTTGTGTTTTGGCAGATTTGAACCATGTCATCCCTTCGGGATTTTCTCATTCGTTTCTTATTTTGATTATAATCTTTTCATCCCTTCGGGATTCATAAGGATTGAGGTCCAAATGGCATGGTGTTTTTTTAAACAATTATCCTGTTGATTGTAAGCTCATCGATTTTTTATAAAACAAGCTTAAAGCCTATTTTAATGCTTAAAAAAATCAATTAGGTTTTATACATTTTACAATTGATGCCAAGAATTCTTTTTGATTAAAATCGTCTTTTTTGGAGAATCCAGTCCTTACGACTACCAATTCGAGCGATGGTATGATGTAAATATATTGACCATCGTGTCCGCGACACATAAATAAATCTTTGGGCACTTCGGGATAATCATCGGACTTATTCAACCAGAAAAAGGAACCGTAATTCCCTTCAGAGCCATTCGCAACTTTCACTGTATAATCAGTCCAGCCAATCGGTAAAATTTGCTCGCCCAGCCAATTTCCTTTGTTCATGTATAGCAAGCCGAAGCGCACATAATCCCTCATACTCGCGTAAACATAGCTCGAACCGACAAAAGTTCCAGAAGCATCAGTTTCCATAATGGCTGATCTCATTCCAATTTTATTGAACAGTTCTTTGCGGGGAAATGCAAAATACTCAGCATCATTGGCAATCTTTTTTCTGATTAAATAGCTGACAATATTGGTGGCTCCAGAATTGTATAACCAAACAGAATCAGGCTGAACTAAGCTTGGTTGATTGTAGGTAAATGCAGCCATGTCACCGGCTTCGTGTAGCATAAGTGTAACATCTGATCTATTACCGTAGTTTTCGTTCCACTGTAATCCACTTGTCATTTGCATTAGATTATTAATGCTAATATCCTGTTTATCAGTGTTTTTCCAAGAATCAATATCGGCAGGTTGATTAATATCCAAGCGACCTTGCTGAACCATAATTCCTACCAAAGCCTGGGTAATACTTTTGCCCATGGACCAGCTTAGAAATAGATTTTTATCTGAAAATCCTGTGTGAAATTTTTCAGCAATCAATTGATTTTTATAAGCAATGGCAATTGCAAATGTTCCTTTTGTGCCAACAGAATCTTCAAAAGCATTTACAATTGCTTTATTCAGTTTAAGTTGGTCAATGCCAGAAGGAATAGTATCGCTAAGTTTATCACCCATAGGCCATGAAACTGTGTCAGGATTTATATTGGGTAAAGGAACAATTGTATAAGGTCGGTTTCTAATTGTATTTTCATCGAAATCACGCACCAAAGTACAACCAAAACCTTCGATAAAAATAGCTTTTGATTTTGCCCACAAAAAACGACTTGTAACTTCTTTCTTTTCATAATCTACCGTATTGGAGGTAAATTGGATAAAAGAGAAATTTAAATCGGTACTTTCAACACTTTCTTGAGTGCGATGAGCTACAAAAATACCCGATGCCAAATTTTTGGCAGCATAACCTGTAATAATAGGAGTAAGCGAATGAATATAATAGATACCGCCTAAAAAACCTAAAATCAAAGTAATACCTACTACTCGTAAAATGTTCTTTTTCATATTGTTGGGATTTTTATTTAGGTTAC
>JBBSCW010000004.1:0-42583 GCA_038249855.1 Bacteroidales bacterium | reverse complement strand
GGGAAAGTGGTAGATGCAACTACTGCAAACCCGCTCGACTTTGTGAACGTTGCACTTTACAAGCTAGATTCAGAAGTTCCCACTACTGGTGTAACTTCCGATGAACAAGGGAATTTCCTTTTACCATCTGTTCCCAAAGGAAAATATACACTTCAAATAACTTTTGTAGGTTACAATTCCATCAATATTCCTCTAAATGTGAGCGACAAAGAATTGAATATGGGTTTAATTAAGTTACTCGAAAATTCAAAAGCACTGAAAGAAATTCAGGTTTTAGGTCAAGGCTCACAAATGCGCTTTGATGTAGACAAAAAAGTTTTTAGTATTGATCAAAGTATAGCTACTTCGGGAGGTTCAGCTACCGATGCACTTAGGAATATTCCTTCGGTAAAGGTTGATAATGAAGGTAATGTTTCGCTGCGTAAGGATGCAAATGTTGAAGTTTGGATAAACGGAAAACCATCGGGGCTTACTGCCGACAACCGAGCACAGATTCTGCAACAAATGCCTGCTGAAAGTATTGAATCTGTTGAAATAATGACAAACCCATCAGCCAAATACAATCCTGAAGGAACAGCAGGAATTATCAATCTTGTGTTAAAGAAAAACAGAAAAGCAGGATATTATGGAAGCTTATCGGTAGGTGCAATGTATCCCGATGGCGGTGGAGTAAGTCCGAATGTAGGTGCTAATATCAATTATAGTAGCTCAAAAATAGATGCTTATGCCAATATCGGTTTACGAGCCATGAAATTTAAAGGCGGTTCGAAAACAGAACGTTACAATTTGAAAGGTACTGATACTATTTCTTTACTCACTCAGAAAAGCAGTATGACCAATGCTTATCGGGGTATTTTTATGAGAGCTGGAATTGATTATCATATTGATAAATTCAATACAATTGGTTTATCGGGATTTGGCATGATTGGCGATGGTACTTCCAAAAGTACAACTGATAATATATTGACAGACAGAACTACATCGCCAGAAAAAGAGCTTCGCAATTATACACGACTAAACGATGGCACTGGTGAACGTCCAAGTTTAAACGTGAATATTGATTATAAACATGATTTTGATGAAAAAGGTAACCATAATTTGATGGCAAGCCTTTCCTATTCGGATCATACCCGCAGCAGCGATAATACCTACACACAGAGCGATTTGACAAACTATGATGTATTGCAATCGAATACTGGCAATAGTAAGGAAGTTGTTTTTAAAACTGATTATAGCAATAAACTGACTGAAACAAGTCGCTTAGAAGCTGGTTGGCAAAGTTCGATAAGTGATAGATCGAGCATAGGTTCGGCATTTGATAATTATATCAATACTGATATTTCATCCTTACGGAATGATTTTGACTACAAAGAGCAAATACATGCTGGATATGTTACTTATGGCGACAGATTTAATAAACTAAGCGTGCAAGCTGGACTCCGTGGTGAATATATGATGAAAAAAATGAGTTTGATAACTCCTGCAAACGGAACTCAAAATTTAGGACCATTCAATACTTTTGAGTTGTTCCCAAGTATGTATTTGTCCTACTCTTTGCCCACTGACAATGAATTACAGCTTAATTATTCCCGTAGAGTAAACCGACCAAGAGGAAGACAGATTAATCCATTCCGTAATTTTTCTGACTCAACGAATATTTCTTATGGTAATCCGAATCTCTCGCCAGAATATGCCAGTTCTCTTGAATTTAACTATATGAAAACATGGGAAAGTCATTCTTTATCGGCGTCGTTATATTATCATTTTACCGATAGTGTGATTGAAGGTGTACGATTCAGAAATGATCAGACCATGGAAAGTACTTATATGAATTTAGCCAAGAAACAAAATGCAGGCTTAGAAATTATAGGCAAAAATCAATTGTTTAAAATTCTAAACCTAACTTCATCGCTTAATCTTTATTACGAAAAGATTGATGCGTCAGTTTACAAAAACCCTTTTAATGCTTCGATAGTAACCACTATACCCGAACAGTCCGCATTTACTTGGAGTGCCAATATTTTGGCCAATTTCATGTTGAGCAAAACGCTTTCGGGACAAATAACAGCCGAATACTCAGCACCAACTTTGGAAGCTCAAGGTTACGAAAGCCCTGAATATCAGATAGATTTCGGCCTTCGCAAAACCTTCTTAGACAGAAAATTGAGTCTGAGTCTTATGGCAATTGATGTTTTCAATCTAAACAAGGAAAGATCTGTTAGCTGGGGAACTGGTTTTTATCAAAGGTCAGAATCTTATTTTCACCGACGCATGATTGGACTTACAGTAAGCTATAATTTTGGGAATATGAAACCTAAAAAGACCGAACGCCGTGCAGAATCACAAGATATGAATATGGAGGGGATGGATTGAAAATTATTTGAAGAGTTCAGTGTTGAGTGTTTGGCGTTCAGTGTTTAGCATTTTGTGTTTAGTGTTTAGTGTTAGTTTGAAGAGTCCCGCAAGGGCGGGATGTCGAATACTCCATTTGAAATTTGAAAAATTTGAATTTAAAAGAGTTTCGAGTTTTCAAATTTCAAATCGTTTACTTGTCTACTCGTTTCCTTGTTTACTATTTGCCTTCTACTTGTTTCCTTTTTTTGCCTCAGCCTTTGCCTCAGCCTTTAAAATTACTGTCTACTTGTTTACTAACATCTGCTCTTCTAAATTCAGCACAAACTAAAGCCGTTGCAACACCTACATTGAGTGATTCAGAGGTTTTTTCATTGGCAGGAAAATTGGGAATTAACAATTTGTTAGTAACCAATTTTTCTATTTTTGGGGATATGCCATTTCCTTCGTTACCCATAACAATAATTCCGTTTGAACTTAATTTTTCGGAATAGATATTATTGCCATCCATAAAAGTTCCGAAGATTGGAATTGATGCTTGTTGAGTACTTAAAAATTGCTCTAAATCGACATAATGAACTCGAACTCTTGCTAATGCGCCCATTGTAGATTGCACAGTTTTCGGACTGAAAGCATCGGCTGAGTGCATTGAGCAGATAATATCGTGAAGTCCGAACCAATCGGCAATGCGAATAATAGTTCCTAAATTCCCCGGATCTTGAACATCATCAATGGCTAGGTTTAAATTCTTAATTAAATCAATGTCAGAAAGTTGATATTTGGGTTTTTCAAAAACAGCCAATACACCTTGAGGTGTTTTCAAACTTGAAACTTTTTGTAATTCTTCAGCACTGACTATCTGAATATTATGGACAATATCTCTTCCATTTTGACTTAACCAATCGGGAGTAGCTATCATCAACTTTAATTTGAAACTATCTAAAAGTTCGAGTACTAATTTGGTTCCTTCGGCCAAGAATAAGCCGGACTCATCTCTGAACTTTTTGATGGACAAAGCCTTAATCTGTTTTACCTGACTGATAGATATCATAAACTATGAATTAGAAGAAAGTGAATGTTTGAAACTAATTTTCATACAAAATTATTAAATAACCACGGATAACAAAATAAATATTTAAAATGAAGATGTTTTCGATGCCAAAATCATAATTAAATCAATCAATTGCCATCGATAATACTCATTTTAAAGTATATTTGCAAAATAAACCAAACTGTTTGTGTAAGCATGAAGTTTTACAAATTCTTTCTGATTTTCTCCCTTATTCTGCTCGGTTGGTCGTGTAATGTTACAAAACACGTTCCAGAAGGTTCGTATCTACTGGATAAATATACGATTTACAGCGATGTTAAAGATATTTCGAATGGCGATTTAGAAGATTACCTTCGCCAGACCCCCAATTCAAAAGTGTTGGGTTTGTTCCGTATGCAATTAGGAATTTATAATGTAGCAGGTAAGGATACAGCCAGTAAATGGAACAAAAGTTTTATGCGTATGGGTTCAGCTCCAGTTATTTATGATGATTATCAAACTGCAAGATCGGCTAGCCAATTGCAAAAAGTATTCATCAATAAAGGTTATATCAATGCTACTATTGATACTGTGGTCACTAAAAAGAATAAGCGAGCTAGTGTCGACTACATTATTAAATCAAACGAACCTTATACTTTACGTAAATATCAGGTTAAAGTAAGCAATAAACTATTAACTGAAATTGCAACCGATACCTCAAGAACCTTGATTCGTCCTAATATGTTGTTCGATGTTGACATCTTCAATGCTGAACGGCAAAGAGTAGCAACTTTATATAGGAATAACGGGTATTATAATTTCAACAAAGATTTTCTTGTTTATTCTGTTGATAGTTCGCTGAAAACCAATAAGGTTGATGCCACATTGGATGTTCGACGTAATTTGAGGTTAGCAAACGACTCAATTAATGAAACTATATTTCGACAATTTAAGATTGGGAAGGTAATTTACTACACCGACTTTGATCCTGCTTTATCTACACTAAATTCAACACTCGAAAAGCCAGACACAATAGAATTCAGGAACTTTTTCCTTATTTCGGGAGATAATAAATTTATTAGTTTAGATGCACTTATACATAATACATATATCACACCCAATGCATTTTACAGCGATATTGATGTTGAAAAAAGCTATTCAGCCCTCAACATTTTGGGTCCGGTAAAGTATGTTAATATCAGCTTTGTAGAAAAGTCAGATGATTTATTGGACTGTATTATCAGTATTATTCCAGCCAAAACCATTTCACTTTCAGCCGAACTCGAAGGCACTTACACCGAAGGCTATTGGGGCGGTGCAACTAAACTTGGCTTGGTAAATAAAAATGCATTCAATGGTGGTGAAGCACTTACTGTACAAGGGAGATTTGCTTATGAATGGCAACAGGGTATTTGGGCCAGAGAATTGGGTGGACAATTGAGCCTGAAAATCCCAAGATTCTTGTCACCAATAGGAAATTACGATTTCAAACGAAACATACATGCTAATACCGAGTTTATTACCGATTTAAGTTATCAGGACAGACCTTCGGAATTTAAGGCAACTAATATAAGTGGTGGTATGGGTTATAGCTGGATTAGGACAAAATATCGTCATAATTTTGAGTTGTTCAATCTCAGCTATATGGATTTCGTTATTGACCCTGATTTTAGAAATAGATACTTGCTTACAGGTCAGTACAATAAATATAATTATGACAATCGTTTTGTGCTTCGAATGGGCTATAATGGCTCTTTCAGTAATTATAATGCCAACAGACCGATGAAGAATTATACCACCTATCGATATAGTTTCGAGTCGGCTGGCAATCTGCTTTATGGGATAAATAAACTTTTGAATACTCAACTTCCGGCCAATGGAAATTATGAGCTTATGAAAGTTCGTTACTCACAATATGTTCGCGCTGAATATAATACAACTCATTACCAAATCTTTGATAAGAGCAATCGCTTTGTATATCATTTGGGCGTTGGTGTGGGTGTTCCTTATGGCAATGCTGACATTATACCTTACGAGCGAAGATTTTACAGTGGTGGAGCGAATAGCGTGCGTGGATGGAGTGAGAGTACGCTCGGTCCTGGAACTTATCAGAGAATTGCTAGTCGTTTCAGAGATTACAATCAGGTGGGCGATGTGAAACTCGATATGAATATGGAATATAGAACAAAAATGTTTTGGGTTCTTGAAGGCGCTTTATTTTTGGATGCAGGAAATATCTGGACAATAAGGAGTTACGATGAGCAATCTGGGGGAGTTTTCAATCCGACAACCTTCTTGAGCCAAATTGCAATAGCTTATGGAGCAGGTTTCCGATTCGATTTTTCCTTTCTTATTTTCCGCATAGATATTGGAATGAAACTTTTTGACCCCAATAAATCAAGACTTGAACAATGGAGAACTAAACTCAAATTGAATGAGGATTTAGCCCTTCACATCGCTATTGGTTATCCTTTTTAACGACTAATGTTTTTTTTCGTTCTTCCTTAGCAGCTTGCAAAGCTACCTTCTTATCGCCTAATAAATCAAAACTTACTCTGTGGTAGGGTGTTATGCCAAATTCCCTAATAGATTTGCGGTGTTGTAAAGTAGGGTAAGCTTTGTTTTTACTCCAACCATAATTTGGGTATTCCTTGTCCAATTCTTGCATTATTTCATCACGATGCGTTTTTGCCAAAACCGATGCTGCGGCTATCGAAAGATACAATGAATCTCCTTTTACAATGGTTTTAGATGCAATACTCTCGTAAGGTTTAAAACGATTTCCATCCACAATGATAAATTCAGGTTTTATTGAAAGTTTGGAGATTGCTTTGTGCATGGCTAATATTGAGGCATTCAGGATGTTAATCTTATCAATTTCATCATGCTCAACTCTTGCTACTGCCCAAGCCAAAGCTTGATTTTCAATAATCGGTCGTAATGCTTCACGTTTCTTTTCGGTAAGTTGTTTAGAATCATTTAATTGAGGACAGTTGAAATCTGATGGCAAAATAACTGCCGCAGCCACGACTGGCCCAGCCAAACAACCCCTACCAGCCTCGTCGCAACCACATTCGTATTGGTTTTCAGAGAAACTTAATTTAAGAATAGTTCTATCGCGTTTCATTTTTCTTATCTGATTTTACTTTACTTTCGTCAGTATCCTTTTTGAGTTTCTTGGCATCGTCCCATAATTTTGGACCTAAATGAATCAGTGGCATATATACCAATGAGTTCGATTTGGTTTCAGGTTCAACAAAATTGAATTTGCTGTCGATTACTTCAAAAACATTCAACAAAACACTTAAAACCAAGACGTATTTCAATCCTCCGAAAACGCCTCCCAACAATTTATTTAAACCTCCCAATGACATGGATTCAAAGACTTTATCCAAGGTACGGGCAAGCATGAGCAAGACAAGTACAACAGCTATAAAAATAAGAAGATAAGCCATCGGTTGAGCCATCTTGTTAGAAAAATCGAAACTTTTAATCAGTATTCCTGTTAACCAAGGTGAAAGTAATTTAGAAAAATAAATACCCAAAAAGATTGCTGTAAGTGAAGTAAGCTCTTTAACTAGGCCTTTGAAAAGACCAAAAACAAAACCCACTGCAATGGGTATTAAAATAAATATATCTAATGAATTCATATAGTATGATATTTTGGGCAAAGATAATCAAAAAAGTAAATCATGGTTTATTATTTCAGTAAGTAAAAACAAATTACTCAATTTAGAAAAATTATAATAACCTATGTGTCAACATTTAACAACAACATATTTCTAAATATATTTTTTGGCACACGTTTTGTTTAATACTGAATTACAAAATAATGATATCAAAAATAGTGGATTAAAAAATTAGTCAACAACCTTCAAAAAATATTAATATGAAAACAAAAGTAGCAAGCCTGTTAGCAATGTTCCTAATGACAACATTTGTTCAACTATCGGCAGTAAAAAGAATTACAGTTGAAGCCATAAACAATGATATAAGCTATTATCTCGATTTGAAAGCGGTAGCATCTGTTTTTGGAGAATCGCGTAATTTAGAGGATTTTGAAAGACGATTAAATGATTATGATACTCAAATTTCAAATCTTGACTTGAACGATGACGGAGAAATTGATTATTTAAGAGTAATTGAAACCCGAGAAAACAGTGTACATCTTGTTGTTATTCAAGCTATTCTTGATCAAAATGTATTTCAAGATGTAGCTACAATAGTGGTTGAGAGAGAAAACAATAGACAATCTTATGTTCAAATTGTTGGCGACCCTTACTTGTATGGTTATAATTATATAGTAGAGCCGGTTTATTATCGCACACCACCAATCTATTCATGGTTTTGGTCGCGTAGGTACAGAAGCTGGGAATCGCCTTTCTACTGGGGTTATTATCCAAATTATTATCACTATCGTCGTCCTATTGAAATAAATATCTACTTGTCACATGTTCATCATAATATTAATAGTAGAAATTACTATCGATATTCCGATAATATAAGAAACGAAAGAGCTTATCAATCTTACCGGTCGATTTCACGCAACGATTATAGCGAACGTTACCCAGATAGAAGATTTAGCAATCGAAACAAAGAAATTACCAACAGAGCCTCTTTTGATAATCGTTCACGTACAAATTCAACAAATAGGAATTATCAAAATACTGATGAACAAGGTAGAAGAGTGAATAGCGTAGAGAATAGTAGAAATACAAATCGTCAAAGTACTGAAAGCAGAAACGAAAATAGTAGGACTAATAACAGGGTTACAACTCCAAGTAGAAGTAATTCAGAAACAAGGGGAAATGAATCGACCAATAGAAATACGGAAAATAGTAGAAATACAAACCGTCAAAGTACTGAAAGAGGATCAGAATATAATAGAACTAACAACAGTGTTGCAACTCCCAGCAGAAGTAATTCAGAGTCGAGTAGAACTGAACGTACCAATGTAAATACCGAAAACAATAGGAATTCAAGTAGTACTTCAAGACCAGCAAGCACTGTACAACCCAGAACAAGCAATGAAAGAAGTGTGCAAGCTGAAAAACCAGCAACCAGAAGTGAATCGGTAAAAACAAATGAAGGCAATAGCCGAAGCAATACACGAGTAAGTTCCGAAAGTAGTAGAAGCGAACGCAGATCGTCCACTCCAGCTAGTGAAAGAAGCTCATCAACCAATAACAATTCAGAATCGCGTGGTAGTTCAAGGAGATAAAAAAGATCAGTGTTTAGTTAACAGGAAAGCCGTTGCGTAAAAAGCAGCGGCTTTTTTTATGTTCATTTTGCATGAAGAGCTTGAAGATATTCTTGTTCGGTTTGGCCAGGCGTGGCAATGAATTCTACTTTTTCCGTACAACCTAAAGCCTGATAATCCATTATGCTTGAATAACCAGAACGAGAAATGATTTTTTTTGCTCCATTCAATATAGCAATTAGCTCATTATCGGCTAGATGTGAAACACAAGTAATATTGTTTTTATAAAAGTATTCGTTTTTAGTTGAGGGTTTTCCTAGAACAATTAATATTTTTTGATTCGTATTTTGAAATCTACTTATCAATTGCTCTTTAAAAATTGTTCGTTGTGGTTCAATACCTGAAACAATAGCTACAACCTCATAGCGCGTATCAATTTTGGAGTTGACTACAATATTAAATCGAGACAATGGACCGATGAACTTTGCACGAGCTGGCAGTGGATATTTGTGCGAAAGATCTCCTGATAAATTTGCATTTCCTGGATTATCAGGAATCCAACATTCATTGTATCTGCTGATTAGCAATTGATGTAAAAGCCATACGACTGGTTCTAAAAATTTTAGAGCTCGTGGCATTTTTATCATCAACTGATGCGTAATGTAAATACTGTGGACATTTTTATTCCACATTCCAAAACGGTTATCGGAAATAATTTGATCGAAATGCTCAGTTTTAAGCAAGTTTTTCAACCATTGATGCTCACTGTAAATGCCTGTGATAATTTTAGGACTACTCTTTACTATAGCCCACACTTGACTTTTTCTGCTAGAATAAATTATTGGGTAGGAAGGAAAATCTATTAAACGGAGTTGGGGAAATTGCAAACGGAGAAATTCGAGCGGATAACCATCGGCTACAATTGTTACAACATGTCCTTCAGCAATTAAATTTCGGATAATTGGCACGCAGCGGGTTGCATGTCCAAGCCCCCAATTCAAAGGACATATTAGTATTTTCATAAATGCTTTATAAGTTTAAAAATGAAATATCATCCAGCTACCGAGATATTAAATCCGGCTTCTTTTACTCGCTCGGCAATTTTATTTAACTCAGTAACTGATACTTTTTGTAAATTACTAACGGGTGCTTCTCTATCCAAAGAATAAATCATAACTTGCTGAGGTTGAATTATTTCTAATGCTTTAATCCATGCAGTTACTTCTTCATCTGTTGTATTATCAAACACTTCTCCATTATATTCACCCCTTATAAACATGGTTTGAATAATGAGGTTGCCTTCAAATTTTTCTAATTGTTCGATTAACCAGTTCACATTGATATGTTTACCCACAGGTTGATCTATCAATTTCATAGTGCGGTCGATGGCCGAATCAAATTTAAGAATATTATTATCAACTTTATGTAATGCCCTAAAAATATGGGGTTTATGAACTCGTGTAGAATTGGATAAAACGCTCACTTTTGCCGAAGGACAAAGTTGATTTCTAAGTGCTATCGTATCATCAATAATTCCTTCAAAATCTGGATGTAAAGTAGGTTCGCCATTTCCCGAAAAAGTTATAACGTCAGGAATTTCTTTCGCAGCTGCCATCTGTTTCAGTTTAGCTGCTAAAATTTCACTCACCTGCTCACGGGTAGGAAATGGGAATTCTTTGATGGTGGTGTTGAAACCGCACTCGCAATAAAGACAGTTGAACGAACATATTTTAGCATCAATCGGCAATAGATTTACCCCCAATGACAAACCTAAACGACGACTATGAATTGGTCCAAAAATTACTTGATCAAATAATATCATGATGAATTTACTTTAAATAATATTAGTAGAAATAGATGCTAAACTGGGAATAGGAAACAAGTAGACAATTAAACGAACGTGCCAATATGCTAATTTACCAAAATACGAAGTAAAAGTGCTAATAACGCATATCTAGTAATTCCCAAAACGCTGAACACTAAACACTAAACCCTTCAAATAATGTCATATTTTTATTATAATTCTTTCTCCCAATTCTTTTGAAAGTTGTTTTTTGACATTTTCTAACACAGCCATTTCAATCATAATTTCATTGGCAAGCAAGCTGTTTTTTGCATCTGATGCAGCTTTCAACTCAAATAGTTTTTCTCTAATTTCATGAAGGATTAAACTGTTTTTGAATTCATAAATGACTCTCGGTATCAGTTCAAACAGTCTATCGCTATCTGCATCAATTTTTTTTACCTTGGAATGCACTTTACTTAACGCATATTTTTCGGTAATAAGATTGGCTGCAAGTTGACTGATTTGAGTATTGGAATGATACAAGAAAAATTTCTCAACATTGAAAGTATCATCTATGCAATGCTGCTTATATTCTTCCAGTATTTGCTGATGAAGTGAATTCTGGAACCTGAGATCATCATGCTCAAATTCTTCTATTATAAAAGTTCCAACCGTTACCGGCATCGGAGTATCAGCATCGGAGTAGAACATGACCGACTGTCCGAAGCGAATCAGTTGCTGCAAAATATTGCGTTCCTCATTGTCATATTTCGATTCAAAACCCATATTAGGTTCAATCTCAAAAAAATCTGGAGGTGGAAATTGATCCGAATTTTGCTGCTTATTTGCTTCTGGACTTTTCTTTTCGTTGGTTTTAAGTTTATTAATCTCGTGGTAAAGCATCGCCTCTTCCACATTCAGAATGGTGCTACATTCCTTCACATATTCAGCACGAATTACAGAATTAGGAATAATAGAAATACTACGAACAATGTCAATTACCAAACCAGCACGTTTTACTGGATCGTTTCCGGCATCATTCAACAAGAGATTAGCTTTAAAACGAATAAAGTCTAAGGAATTTTGTTCTACAAACTCAATAAAATCCGAAGCGTTGTGTTTACGGGCAAAAGAGTCGGGATCGTCTCCATCAGGCAGAAGCAACACTTTGATATTCAACCCTTCTTCGAGTAATAAGTCAATTCCACGAATCGAAGCCTTGATTCCGGCAGCATCACCATCGTAAATTACGGTAACATTTTCGGTAAAACGATGAATAAGTCTAATTTGTCCTGGCGTTAGTGAGGTTCCAGAAGACGAAACCACATTCTCTACGCCACTTTGATGCATGGAAATTACATCGGTATAACCTTCCACCAAATAGCATCTATCCTGTCTGACAATGGCTTGTTTGGCAAAATATATTCCGTAAAGTTCGGAGCTTTTATGATAAATTTCGGACTCAGGCGAATTGACATATTTCGCCATTTTGTCGTCCTTTTTGAGAATACGACCACCAAAAGCCACCACTTTGCCCGATAATGTATGTACTGGAAACATGACCCGACCTCGAAATCGATCGGCCAAATAACCATTATCACCTTCGAAAGTCAATCCAGTTTTGACTAAGTAATTCTTGTTGTAACCAGCTTTAATGGCTGTTTGGGTAAATGCATCCCGTTGATCGAGACAGTAGCCAAGCTGAAATTTTTGAATAATATCGTCTCTGAAACCTCGTTCACGAAAGTAACCCAGACCGATAGATTTTCCATCAATATGATTGAGAAGGGTAGAGCTAAAATGTTTTTGAGCAAAGTCATTCACCAAAAACATACTTTCTCGGTCGTTGCGGGCGGCTTGTTCTTCGGGGGTAAGTTCTTTTTCCTGAAATTCAATATGGTATTTTCGTGCTAAAAACTTCAAGGCTTCATAGTACGAAATTTGCTCGTGTTCCATGATAAAATGAACTGAATTTCCACCTTTTCCACAACCGAAACACTTAAAAATCCCTTTGGCTGGCGAAACAGTAAACGATGGAGTTTTCTCGCCATGAAAAGGACAAAGTCCCAAGAGGTTTACCCCCCGTTTTTTGAGCGTAACATAATCGGACACAACATCTTGAATTTGTGCAGCATCGTTAATTTTGTCTACGGTTGCCTGATCGAGCATAATTATTTTGTCCTGTTTTAAATCGACTTACAAAACTACTTATATTTTTTGGGAATTAGAACTAAAATTATACCTCCAAATCAGGTCTTAACTTTTGAGTACGCTCCACCGATTGTTGGTGATTCCATTCATCCACCTTGGCTTGATGACCCGATAGTAGAATATCTGGGACTTTCCAGCCCTTATAATCTGCTGGTCGTGTATAAACAGGTGGCGCCAACAAATTATCTTGAAATGAATCGGACAAAGCTGACTGTTCGTCGCCAATTGCACCTGGAATAAGCCGAACAATAGCATCGGTCAGCATGGCGGCAGGAAGTTCTCCACCAGTAAGTACAAAGTCACCTATGCTTATTTCTTTGGTTATCAAATGTTCACGTATTCGGTGATCAATTCCCTTGTAATGCCCGCAAAGAATTATTAAGTTTTCTGAAAGGGAATAAGTATTAGCCATTTTCTGGTCGAACTTAACCCCATCAGGCGAAGTGTAAATTATCTCATCATAACTTCTTTCGCTTTTGAGTTTAGTGATAATTCTATCGATTGGCTCAATTTGCAATACCATTCCGGCACTAAAACCAAAAGCATAATCATCGACACGTTTGTGTTTATTTTCGGTATAATCTCGCAAATTATGAACATGAATTTCCACCAACCCTTTGTCGCAGGCTCGTTTTACAATAGAATAATTCAGAGGACTTTCGAGCAATTCAGGAACAGCCGAAATAATATCGATACGCATAAATATGAATTTACAAGTTATAAGCTACAAAGGTACTAAAAAACTCACTATACCTAATTTTCGGGTGGGGAAATCATTTTTTAGACATAGAATCTCGGCGATGGCAGGATTTACTTGTTGGATGAGAACGTTCATCCACAATAACCAATGAGTTTTCCCTTTTTTGTATTACAGCTTTCCAATTAAGCCGAAGTTTTACAACAGCAGTTATGTCATGTACCTGTTATCGAATTTAGATTCACTCAGAAAATAGTGATACTGTCGATATGCCTGAATGCTAACTTGTTCTACCAGCCTCTCCATAATTTGTGTGTTTTTTTTCACAGCTGAGTATTTAACAGATAAGAATAGGCTTTGGTTATATTATTTCGCTAGTGGACTACAAATAACTTACTGAATCCAGAAAGGGAATAATCGAATTTAATTTTCTGATTTAATGTACAATAAAAGTAATTTTGTATATTTTTTATGCGGTAGTATTTGACACATTTTAAATTCTATCGGGAATTAGTACTCTGTATGTATATCATCAAATACAGTCATAATTATATATCGATGAATTAATGTAAATACCTCAAAGTATTAAAGTGATCATTTAAAAGTCCAAAAATAGATTTAGGTGAAAATAATTACCAAGCAGACAACTACCATTTATTAATACTATTTAATTTTAATTTCGTGTATTTACCTGTTTATCGCAAAGTTACATTAGAAATTATACATTATATTTGCGAAGAAAAATTGAAGTTTCCCTTTTACTAATAATCAAATAAAACATTCGTATGAACAAAATGCATTTTAGAGTAACATTTTTTGCAGTTTTTTTGAGTTTTAATTGTGTAGCACAAGACCTAGTACAATGGCGTGGTGCTGACAGAAATGGCATTTATAACGAAACAGGTTTATTGAAAGAGTGGCCTTCCGAAGGTCCGAAATTACTGTGGAATTTTGACGGTCTCGGACAGGGATTTACATCGGTAACTGTAGTTAACGACAAAGTGTATATAACTGGGCTAGTTGACGGTAAAGGGTTGGTTTTCTGTATAGGAACTGATGGCAAATTAATATGGAAAACGGAATATGGCAAAGACTGGACTGATTCATACCCAGGAACTCGTACTTCTTTAATTTATAACAAAGCCAAATTGTACCTTGCAAGTGCCTATGGTGAAGCACTTTGTTTGGATGCCATCAACGGAAAAAAGGTTTGGTCGGTAGATATGGCTGCAAAATACGGTTCTCGCACTCCCAAATGGGGAATTGTGGAAGCTCCTGTAATTTTGGGCGATAAAGTTTTTTTCACTCCAGGTGGAACTGAAGTTGTTTTAGTTGCTTTGAATATTAATACAGGTGCTGAAATATGGAAATCGAAAGCAACTGGCGATGCATCGGCTTATTGCTCTCCGCTTTTAATTAATCACAAGGGTAAGAATATTCTTGTTACTTCGCTTACCAATAATATTGTGGGTGTCGACCCCTTGAATGGAGAACTGCTGTGGAAAGTAGCCCAAACTAATGTATATTCCATACACCCTAATACACCGCTTTACAAAGATGGGTTCATTTACTGTTTAACTGGCTACAAAACGGGTGGTGTAATGATAAAAATTTCCGATGATGGAAAAAGCGTAACTGAATTATGGCGAAACACTACACTCGATAGTCAAATGGGTGGTGCTGTTTGGATCAACGATTATATAATTGGTTCAGGACATCAAAATGACCGTAGCTGGCAATGTCTTGATGCTAAAACAGGAAATAAGTTATTCAAATCTACTGAAATTGGGAAAGGTGCTGTAATTTATGCCGATGGTTTGTTTTATTGTTATGCCGACAATGGCGAAATGGGAATTATGGAAATTACAGACAAAAGTTTCAAACTGAAATCGAAATTCCGTATTGTACTTGGAACCGAACAACATTGGGCACATCCTGTTATCGACAAAGGCGTGTTGTATATCCGCCATGGAAATACATTGATGGCTTATAATGTGAAATCAGAGTAAAGAGCCAAGAATAAAGATAAAAGATAAAAGACAAATTAAAAGTGTTTAGCACAAGAATAAAAATTATATTGTAAATTGTTAGTTTTGAACGATAAGAGAATCAAAATATTTATAGTAACGACAGCAGGCATTAGTTTGCTATTGTTGCTTGTTTGGCTTTTATATGATCCTACGCAGCATTTATTTGTATATAAGCCGGGCATGGATAAATTAACGGATAGTGTGGGAAGCAAAAGTAATGAAGTTGTAAAAATTGGTGAGCATTTTAAGCAATTTGAAACTTACACTTCCACATTAACTGAAAAATGGCCTGGATTCAGAGGTGTTAATCACGATAATATTCTTCAAACCACCTACCCGATAAATGAAAACTGGGATGCCAAACCTCCAAAAATTGTTTGGTCGGTAGAAACTGGTGAAGGACATGCTGCACCAGCTATTTACAATGGGTTGGTTTATTTTATCGATTACGATGAAAAAGAAAAAGCCGATGTTCTCAAATGCTTTTCGTTGGAAACCGGTAAAGAACTTTGGCGGCGTTGGTACAATGTACATATAAAACGCAATCACGGCATGTCACGTACTATTCCGGCAGTGAACGAAGATTATGTTGTTACCATAGGTCCCCGAAGCCATGTGATGTGCGTGGAGCGACTTACCGGAAATCTACTTTGGGGAATTGACTTGGAAAAACAATACAAAACTGAAACGCCACTTTGGTACACTGGACAATGTCCGCTAATCGACAATGATGTGGCGGTAATTGCGGTTGGTGGGAGTTCGTTGATGATAGGTGTAGAATGTAAAACAGGTGAAGTGCTTTGGGAAACCCCAAATCCCGAAAACCGTAAAATGTCACATTCATCGATTTTACCTGTAACCATCTTGGGTAAAAAAATGTATATTTACGCTTCTATTGGGAGTGTTTTCGGAGTTTCGGCAGAAGAGACAGATGCTGGTAAGCTGCTTTGGGAAATAAAAGAGTGGGCACCTTCGGTGATTGCACCTATGCCAGTAAATTTGGGAAACAATCGGATATTTGTTACTGGTGGCTATGGGGCCGGCGGAGCAGTTATTCAACTTTCTGCAAACAATGGAAATTTCAGTGCAAAACTCGAAGAGAAGTTCGGACCACACGAAGGACTTGCTTCGGAGCAACAATCGCCTATTGTTTACAATGGGAAAATTTACGGTATACTGCCCAAAGATGCTGGAGCAAACCGAAATCAGTTTATTTGTTATGACATTGCAGATGTAAAAACACCAGTATGGCAAAGTGGAAAAACTCACCGTTACGGACTCGGACCCTACCTGCTTTTGAATGATAAATTCTTAATTTTGAGCGATGAAGGCGTATTGACAATGATTTCGGCTAAAAGTAATAAATTTGAATTGATAAACGAGAAGAAAATGCTCGAAGGACAAGATGCTTGGGGCCCGTTTGCGTTTGCTAATGGGTATTTATTATTGCGCGATTCGAAAAAAATTTATTGTGTGGATTTGAAACCATAAGTAGAACAAAGATAAAAGAGCAAAGAAGGTAAGAATCAAGAATCAAGAGCCAAGAAAAAAGACTTTTGGTGTCAAAAGCAAAAAATAACGATGTTAATTTATCAATCAAATATAACATCAAATTTCGACATAAAACACTCTACGATATGAACAAGATGGAAACAGAAGAATCAAAACAAGCTGAGCCCAACAAACAAAACAAACGGCGCAATTTTTTAAAAGTAGGCTTACAGGCAGTTGGGGCTTTATCGTTAGTTTCTATTGCGGGATATTTCATTACTAAAAAACCCAATTACGAACATCAAGAGAATAATCCTTATGCTTTGGGTGTGGATAGTTTGGGCATAATTCCCTTAGATAAATATTGCAAGCTAAGTGCTTCGGCGGTGGATTTATCTTTCGAGACATCAAAAGCACTTGCAGTTGACAAAGATGATAATATGTACGTTTCCGGAGACAAGGCGATACTAATTCTAACAAAAGAAGGGAAAACAATCACACAATTTCCAACTGAAATTACGGCAACTGCATTGGCTATTGGCGATGATAAAGTTATTTACGCAGCATTTGAAAGTACTATTATCACCTATTCTTCCGATGGAAAGCTGTTGAAAGAATGGCAAGCATTTGAAAAAAAATCCTATATCACTTCGTTGGCTATAAACAATGCTAAAGTTTATGCCGCTGATGCTGAGCTTCAGGTTGTTATTGAATATAATTTAGATGGGCATTTTGTTAAAACAATTGGTTCAAAAGACAAAAAAGAAATCGATAGTTTTATTTTACCAAGTTATTTTTTCGATGTGGCAATTGCACCCGACAATTCGCTTTGGGCTGCCAATACGGGCAAACACAAATTAATAAACTTCAATTCAGAAGGTAACATGCTTTCGTATTGGGGCGAAACATCAGCAGCAGTCGAAGGCTTTTGTGGTTGTTGTAATCCATCGCATTTTGCAATACTAGAAGATGGTTCATTTATTACAGCCGAAAAAGGTATCGTGCGGGTAAAAAAATACAGTCCTGCGGGCAAATTTGTTTGTGCCATCGCTGGACCTGAACATTTTATGGAAAGTTCTACTGGATTAGAAATTGCTATAAATTCAGAAAATGACATATTAGTTCTTGAGCCAGCCACACGTAAAATTCACATTTTCAACATCAAATAATCGGACTATATGAGCGAAAATAATACTGAAAAATCGACAAATTTAAAACCCAACAAGGCAATAAATCGTCGCGAGTTTATTAAAAACGGTTTTCGGGCTACTGCATTTTTGTCATTGGTTTCGATTACTGGATTTGCCGTATCGAAGTCGATGTCGGATGACCTTGTTTGGCAGATTGACCCTTACAAATGTGTACAATGCGGACGATGTGCAACTAACTGTGTACTAAATTTATCCGCTGTAAAATGTATGCACGTTCATAAAATGTGCGGCTATTGCGATTTATGTGGTGGCTATTTCAAACCGCAGGTTAAAACGCTGAATACAGGAGCCGAAAATCAATTGTGTCCTACAAAAGCATTAAAACGTAAATTCATTGAGGAACCGTATTATTTGTACGAAATAGAAGAAGATTTGTGCAATGGTTGCGGAAAATGTGTTGAAGGATGTGGTGCGTTTGGAAATGGGTCATTGCATTTACAGATTAATCATGATATTTGTACCAATTGCAATCAATGTGCTATTTCGAAGGTTTGTCCCGCAGATGCTATTGTACAAATCCCTGCCAAACGTGGATATATGTTGAAAAGTGGGTTTGATGCTCCGAAAAGCTAAGTTCAGTTACTATTTAACAATTTACCATTTACAATTTAATACCGTGCAGAAAATCAAATTTCTACTTATAAGCATTTTATTTTTCACAATATTTCAGATTGGAAATGCACAGCGTTTTCCTGAGCCTGAATTTGAAACAGATTACACCGTACCCGAAACGCAAACAATGGCTCCACGTGCATTGGCATGGGAATATATGGATGTATTAGTATTGTTTGCAGCATTGTCTGTAATGAGTTGGTTTGTAATTAAAAAACGTTCACGCAAAGGCATTTTCTGGACTTCAATTTTTTCAATTGCCTATTTTGGAGCATTTCGCGAAGGTTGTGTCTGTTCGGTTGGTTCCATTCAAAATGTAACACTTTCGCTTTTTCAGTCCGACTATGTGATTCCACTCACAGTAATAGCATTTTTTGTTTTACCACTTTTATTCACCTTGTTTTTCGGACGTACATTTTGTGCGGGAGTTTGCTTTATGGGCGCTTTACAGGATTTAGTACATATTAAACCCGTTGCTGTGCCAAGCTGGTTAAGCAAACCGTTGAGCACCATTCCGTACATCTACCTCATTCTGGCTTTGTTATTGGCAGCTACAGGAGCCGATTTTATTGTTTGTCGTTACGATCCGTTTATTGGATTTTTCCGAATGAATGCCACTTTCGGCATGTTTGTTTTTGGGGCGTTCATTCTTGTTTTGGGAATTTTCATTGGTCGTCCATATTGCCGTTTTCTTTGTCCTTATGGCGTTTTGTTAAGCTGGATGTCGCGTTTATCGTTTTGGCACACCACTGTAACACCTTCGGTCTGTATACAGTGTAAATTATGTGAAACATCTTGTCCGGTGGATGCCATTGATAAACCTACAATACTAAAACCTGAACCTGCCGAGAAAGGTCGAAAACGATTGATTAAATTATTACTACTATTGCCACTTTTTATTTTCGCGGCTGGGTTTATTTCGTCCATGATGTACAAACAATTATCTCTCATTCATCCTACCGTAAGTTTAGCCGAAGAAATTAAATGGGAAATTGATGCTAATAAAAAAACAGGTTCAGAAGAATCGCAAGCTTTTCATACAAGTGGAATTCCCTCAGATCAACTTTTTAATGATGCTGCATTTGTTCAGTCTCAGTTCTATGTAGGTTCATGGTTGGTGGGTGGACTGTTAGGACTTTTCTTTGGATTGAGTTTACTTCAACATGCTGTTGTACAGCGCCGTACCGATTACGAACCAAATAAAGCAAATTGTGTAAGCTGCGGAAAGTGCTATAAGTATTGCCCTGTGGATAAAAATGGGATATCATCACTTATTCAATTATAATTATTCTGAAAATGACTGATACAACGCAAAAAAAACAAATAGCAAAGTACCTTGCAATAATTTCAGGAACTATTGTGCTGATTGTAAGTCTATTTATGATTCTGAACTTTGTGCAGATAAAAATTCATCATCCTATTGAAAGTACCACAATAGATAATTTGCTGAAAAAACTGGCAACTACTGATGATGAACAAGGTTTGCGAGAAGAAATCCGAATTGTTGATTTGTTGGCCCGTAAGGCTTACTTTTCGTATTTATGGCAACTGAATACAGGTGCTTGGTTGGTAATTATTTCGGCATTGATTTTTGTGTTTTCATTACGCTTTTATTTTCGCAAAATCACAATTAGTCCCGCTAATGAGCTAAAATCAACCGATTTTTGGTTTACACGTCACCGCGAACGAAAATGGCTAATTATTAGTGTTTCGTGTTTTGCTATTTTTGCATTAGTACTTTCGTTTTCATCCAGAACTTATTATACCGATTTTAGCAGTTTTGCTAAAAATGAGGAAGTAAAAGTGGAAAAACAAACAATTGTTGCGGTAGATGATACACTGATTCAACAAACTGATACCGCAAGAATTGATTCTGTTCAGTTAGCTGATTTCCCAACTGATGCTGAAATAAAACAAAATCATCCGGCATTCAGAGGTCCTTATGGTCTTGGAATTAGTTACAAAACCAAAGTGCCAACAAACTGGGACGGTGCAACGGGCAAAAACGTTAAATGGAAAAAAGCCATTCCGCTTCCTGGTTTAAATTCACCTATTGTTTGGGGAAATCAATTGTTTATTGCAGGTGCGAATGAAAAAAACAGAAAAGTTTTTTGTTATAACCGACTAAATGGAAATTTGCTGTGGACAGTTGAAGTTAAGGGTATTGCAGGAAGTCCTGCAAATTCACCAAAAGTAACCACCGACACAGGTCATTCAGCAGCAGGATTGACAACCGATGGAAAACGAGTTTATGCTCTGTTTTCGAATGGCGATTTAATTGCGATTGATAACGCAACAGGAAAACAGGTTTGGGCAAAAAATATTGGCGTCCCCGACAATCATTACGGACATTCATCGTCGCTGCAATTTTTTAAAGACAAACTGATACTACAATTCGACGATAATAAGTCGTGTAAGCTAATAGCACTTGCTACACAAACCGGCAAAGATGTCTGGAAAACAGTACGTTCGGGAAAAATTTCATGGGCATCGCCGATTATAGTGCTAAAGGGGAATAGTGCCGAAATTATTGTAAACAACTTGCCTTATGTGGCTGCTTTCAATGCTGAAACAGGTAAAGAAAAATGGAAAGTGGAATGCTTGACAGGCGAAATTGGAACTTCGCCGGCTTATGGTGGTGGAATGGTGTTTGCGGCGAACGAATATGCCAAAATGGTGGGAATAAAAGATGGAAAAATTGTATGGGAAGGATTTGATTATCTACCCGATGTATCGAGTCCAGTGGCATATAAGGACATGGTTTTTTTCACCACTTCATACGGCGATTTGGTCTGTTTCAATCAAAATGACGGTGCAATGTTATGGCATCACGAGTTTGATAACGGATTTTACGGTTCGCCGGTTATTGCCGATGGAAAACTGTATTGCATCGACCGAACGGGTACAACTGTAATTGTGGATGCTGCCCGTGAGTTTAAACTGATAGGTCAACCTGCATTGGGCGAAAAATCAGACTGTACACCTGCCTTTGCCGATGGTGTAATTTATATTCGGGGGCATAAATATTTGTATTGTATTGGGAAATAAATATTCTAAAATATGCATAAACCAACTATTATATCAATTGCAACTGAAATATTTGAAATACACAATTATTTTCAGAGAAAAGCCATACAGCAAGTAGATATTTCACTTTCAATACGAAATTGGTTAGTAGGGCTGTATATTGTAGAATATGAACAAAATGGAAGTGATAGAGCAGTTTATGCTAAAGCAGCATTAAAGGAATTAGCACTATTACTCAAAAAGAAGAATATAAAAGGACTTGATGAACGTACACTAAGAACCTGTAGAAACTTTTATCAAGTCTATCCTCAAATTTGGGAGACAGTGTCCCCCAAATTGCAATACTCTGAAAATGAGGAAAATAATAAATGGGGTACAGTGTCCACCATTTTGGATAAAATATATTCTAATCAACAATTTACAGAAAATCAATTGTCAAACCAACTATCAGATTTATCACTTACTCCTGATGTGTTGATTTCAAAATTATGTTTTTCACACTTTATTGAGCTACTAAAAGCTGATTCAGCCTTACAACGAAACTTTTACGAAGTACAGACAATAAAAAACAACTGGAGTGTCAGAGAATTAGAAAGAGCAATGAATACACTTCTCTTTGAACGTACGGGTTTATCCACCGACAAAGAAGTTGCTATTTCTAAAGCTAAATGTGATATTCGAATTCGTCAAAAAGAAGTTGTGAAAAATCCATATTTTCTTGAATTTCTTAATATTGAAGAAAAAAGTTATTATTCAGAAAGTGATTTGGAACAAGCAATTATTAATCATCTACAAGAATTTTTACAAGAACTTGGTAGAGGTTTTTGTTTTGAAGCTCGTCAAAAAAGAATAACTTTCGACAATAAACATTACAGAATTGATTTAGTTTTTTATAATAGGATTCTTAAATGTCATGTATTGTTTGATTTAAAGGTTGGTGCTTTTGACCATGCAGATGCAGGTCAAATGAATATGTACTTAAACTATTACAAAGCAAATGAAATGTCAGAGGGAGACAATCCACCAGTAGGAATTATATTATGTGCAAATAAAAATGATACTTTAGTTGAATATGCGACGACAGGTTTATCACATGACATATTCGTAAGCAGATACTTAATACAGCTTCCTTCAATAAATGAGCTCAAAATGCTCATTTTGAAAGAAATAAAGAACTTATAATGCAATTTCTTTAAACTAAAAAGAATTAATGCCCGAAAATACCCAATATATTGTAGAAAAGATAGTTGCTGAAACAGGTACTGGTCGTGACCGACTGATTCCCATACTTCAGGCAATACAGGCAGCATATAATTATTTGCCAGTAGAAGCCTTGGAAAAGGTGTGCGAACTCACCGACATTACGCAGTCGCAAATTACGGGAGTTTCAACTTTTTATTCTCAATTTAGGCATTCTCCTGCCGGAAAACACACTATAAAAGTCTGTGTAGGAACGGCTTGCCATGTGAAAGGTGCTATGCAGGTTTTCGATGCTTTTAAAAGACAGTTGAAACTGGAAGGAGATAACGATACCGATACCGAAGGACTTTATACGCTCGAACAAGTGGCTTGTTTGGGTTGTTGCACATTGGCTCCTGTGGTTCAAATAGATGATGTAACTTACGGAAAAGTTAGCCAAAGTGAAATTGAAAATGTGTTGGAAGATTTTTTAGGAAAATCGAATCAGGACAAAACGCAAAAGACTGAATTTATCCGCAGCGATTTGAAAAAAGGTGAAATACGGCTTGGATTAGGTTCGTGCTGTGTAGCAAGTGGAAGTGCCGACATTGAGGAAAGTGTACTTCATACTTTGTCAAAAAACAGCATTGACACCAATGTAAAACAAGTTGGTTGTGTGGGAATGTGCCATCAAGTGCCTTTGCTCGAAATTGTGGAAGAAAACAAAAAACCGGTTATTTATTCCAAAGTCAAACCGGAAGATGTAAAAGGAATTATTTTAAAACACTTCAAACCAACGGGTTTTGGTCAGAAAATTAAAAGTCGGTTTTTATCAACTATCGAAAATATTTACAATAACCCCAATTATTCTTCGGTTGAGAATCGATTTTTGGATATTCGCGAAAAACAGGTTGATAATTTTTTGAATAAGCAGAAACACATAGCAACTGAGCTGAAAGGAGTTTTGAATCCTATTGATATTCAGGAATATAAATCTAATGGTGGTTTTCAGGCTTTACTGAAATGCTTGCGACATTTAACACCTGAAGAAGTGGTGGAACAAATAAAAATCAGCGGCTTACGTGGTCGTGGAGGCGCGGGATTCCCAACATGGATAAAATGGGACATGGTTCGCAACGAAAAAACTGCTGAGAAATATGTGATCTGCAATGGCGATGAAGGGGATCCGGGCGCATTTATGGATCGAATGTTATTGGAATCGTTCCCGTTTCGAATCATCGAAGGGTTGATTATTGCTGCTTATGCAACTGGTGCTACCAAAGCATTTTTGTATATCCGCGCCGAATATCCATTGGCAGTGAAACGCATTCAGGATGCCATAATCGAATGTAAAAATCATCATTTTTTGGGTGAAAATTTGTTGAGCAGTAATTTTTCATTGGAAATGGAAGTTTTTCAGGGAGCCGGCGCATTTGTTTGTGGCGAAGAAACAGCTTTAATTGCGTCGATGGAAGGTGAGCGTGGAATGCCGCGCATTCGTCCTCCATATCCGGCCAAAGATGGCTTAAACCACTTCCCAACCCTCGTAAATAATGCCGAAACATTGGCAAATATTGCCTGGATAATCAAAAATGGAGCCGATCAGTTTAACGCCATCGGAACAAAAGACAGTTGTGGTACAAAAGTATTTGCATTGGCTGGAAAAGTAGCTCGTGGCGGTCTTATTGAAGTGCCTATGGGTATTACCATCAACGAAATAGTAAACGATATTGGTGGTGGAATTCAGAATGGAAAGCAATTCAAAGCCGTACAAATCGGCGGTCCTTCGGGTGGTTGCATTCCGGCTTCGTTGGGCGAAACTCCGGTTGACTTTAAGCATTTGATGGAAATTGGTGCTATGATGGGCTCAGGCGGACTCGTTGTACTCGACGAATCGGATTGTGCAGTGGATATTGCCCGTTATTTCCTTAGTTTCACACAAAATCAATCCTGTGGAAAATGTGTTTTTTGTCGGACAGGAACAAAACACATGCTCACTATTTTGGAACGAATTTGCAATGGCGAAGGTAAAATGGAAGATTTAGAGGCACTTGAAAAACTCGCTCCAAAAATTATCAAAGGCAGTTTGTGTGGCTTAGGAAAAACCGCTCCAAATCCAGTATTGACTTCGCTGAAATACTTTAGAGATGAATATATTGCACATATAAACGGTCATTGTCCTTCCAAGAAATGTCAGGCATTGATCCGATATACCATCGATGACAGTTGTATTGGTTGCACAAAATGTGCTCAAAATTGTCCGACTGATGCCATCGAAAATCTGCCGCATCAAATACACACTATTGATCTTGGAAAATGTATAAAATGCGATGTTTGTAGAATGGTTTGTCCGGTGGATTCCGTGAAGATAATACCGCTAACCCCTAACCTGGACAAGCCAGAACAAAGAACAAAGACAGCCACAAAAGAAGTAATTTAAATTTATTTTCTTTTGAAATAAATATAGATAATTTTCATTTATGGAATTTTTATATTAAGTTGATTATCTATTAATTGCAACATGTAGAGTACGTTAAAATAATTTATATTGTGCCAAAAAAATATCAATTTGAGAGTTTAGATACTAAAGGAGAACTAAGAACACTGAACACAAATCGCAAAACACTGAACACAAAACGAATAAATGATTCAATTTAAAATAAATAACACAACTTACTCAGCTGCTCCGAATGAAACCATTCTGAGTGTGGCGCAGCGTGCGGGAATTCATATACCTACTATGTGTTGGGTTAAGGAGTTCAATCCGTCCACTTCGTGTATGGTGTGTGTGGTGCAAGACAAACGTAACGATAAAATTCTGACTTCCTGCTCGGTAAAAGCAGAACAGGGAATGGATATTGAAACCGACAACGAAGAAGTGCTGGATATGCGTAAAAGTGCCATGGAACTGCTGTTGAGCGAACATTATGGCGATTGCGAAGCTCCTTGTCAGCGGGTATGCCCTGCCGAAATGGATATTCCGTTGATGAACAGACTTATAGCAGCAAATAAAATGGACGATGCGCTGAGAAATGTTTCCGAAACCATTGCGTTGCCTTCCATTTTAGGTTATATTTGTCCGGCTCCCTGCGAAAAAGCGTGTCGACGTAAAGATATTGACGAACCTGTTTCAATTTGTTTATTGAAACGTTTTGTTGGTGAAAATGAAAATTTAAAACCAATTATAAAACCAAAAAAGGGAATAAATGTAGCTGTTATCGGTGCCGGACCAGCTGGTTTGGTTGCTGCGTATTATTTAGCTATAAATGGCTTCGATTGTAATATGTACGATGGCAACGATTTGCCTGGAGGGAAAATGCGTACGGATATTCCGGAAGATAGACTTCCACGTAAAGTACTTGATTCAGAAATCGATACAATAAAATCTTTGGGGGTTACATTTTATCAAAGTCAAATGATAGATGCTGATAAAATACAAAACGAATTGGCTGAAAAATATTCTTTTATATTACTGACTATTGGTGCCGAAACAACGATTGACACTTCTTCATTTACAAAAACGACTGCGTCCCATCACAAGGAATTAGAGATTTATACATCAAAGAACTGTATTGTTTTTGCTCCAAAACAAATCCCGACAAAGAGTAAAATGGCAGTACGCGCAGCTGCATTGGGACGAAAATTATGCGAATGGACATTGGAATATATAGAAAAACAAGAAGTTTTATCCCCTGAACGTAAATTCAATTCAGTTTACAAAAGGATACAAGAAGTCGAGCGAGAAGAGTTTTTAAAAGAAGCAAAAAATCATTCGGGACAACAAAAGGCGGATAATTACTTGACTGGATTTACGATCGAGCAAGCTATAAATGAAGCTCAACGCTGCCTGCATTGCGATTGCAGAGAAAAAGATAATTGCCTATTGCGCAATTTATCTACCGAACACAAAGCCAGTCAGCGAGTTTACGTCATTGATAAACCAAAAAATACAGTTAAAAATCTGGGGCACAAAACCATTATTTTTGAAAAGCTAAAATGCATTAAATGTGGCATCTGCATTCAAACTGCACAAAGAGAAGGCGACATTACTGGTTTTGCATTTCACGGGCGCGGTTTCGATGTGGAAATAGCCATTCCTATCGAAAAGGACATTAATGAAATATCGAAAACAACGGCTGTCATTTGTGCTAAAAACTGTCCTACAGGGGCAATAGCATTGAGAAGTGAAAACAATTAATTCAAACAAGATTATTAATTAAAAATTTTTATAATGGAAAAATACCTGCAAATTCTTAGCTCACTTACACCAGAACAAAAAATTGAATTTTTGGAAAAGGTATTGGTTAATTCAAAAGACTTACAATCGCAATTTGTAAAATACTTTACAAATAATCAGAAAAATAAAGTGAGTTTAGAATTTAATTTTAACGACAAGGTAATTGAAATGGCGAATGAATATCAAGAAACCCTTGAGGCTATAGATCTTGAACCTGATTATGACCGTTATCACAATAGACATGACCGATATTATGATGAATGGGAGTATGGGCAAGAAGCTGTAGAGGAAGTGGTGGATGAATTATTTGACACATTTAAAGCGGAATATATTAATCAAATTGTGCAAGGAAATATTGAGTTAGTTATGGCTGATCTAACCGGCTTATTAATTGCATGTTACGAAGCCGAAGTTGAGGATGAATATGATAGCTTGGGTGACTCGCAAGATTATTTTGTAGATTGCCTAAAAGAAATTGAAAATGAACTAGAAGTTGAAATAAACCGAACCATTCTGAATAGAAAAGCAGTTTCAGATACAATAATCAGAACGATGCTTTGCTTTAAAACAGGAGAAGCAAATTTATTCTCGACAGAAATTCACGATTTGATTATGACTTGTCTTTTGAGGAATAATTCTGAAAGTTGTGAAGATGTTTATGTTGATTGCAAACAGAATATTGAATACACCAAACTTTTCCCTAATACATATTTACAAGCAACGCGAATTGGAAATGCAGAATCGTGGGTTACTGAAGCTGAAAAACTTTGCACTTACAATGTAATAGTCGCAGCCAATTTGCTTGATCATCAGATGCTAACTGACTCTGTAAGTTTCCATGAAAATGCAAAAATGCTTTTTCCAATCTTTGAATTTAAGTTAGTAGATATTATTGCTAATGGGATGAATGACGAATACGATAGTGAATTCAGCAAAAAAGTATTGAATTACAAAATCAATTCTCAACAAAAAATTGAAGATTATAAAAGATTAGCATTATTATTATCATCAAACGAAAAAACAGCCTTTATTTCAACATTTAAGAACGGTTATTCGTTTAAATTCTACATAGAGATGCTTGAAAATGAAGAAATGCATGCTGAAATTTTGGAATATTCAAAATCTTTTAGTGGCTATCTTTCCAATCTTACAAGCATTATGAAATCTGTTATAAACAACTATCCAACAGAATGTTTTGATATTTCAAAACCTAAAATTCTCTCGTCGCTCGAAAAGGATATGGGTAGAAATTATTATCACGAAGTTGCTGTGTTGTTGAGATTTCTTCTGACTTCAACCAAAAACACAATAGCCGTATATGATTTAGTCGAAGAATTAGGTAAGATCTACTCACGCAGACCGGCTTTGCGCGATGAACTTAGACAACAGGGATTACTTAAATAATAGCAAGAAAAGTGCAATAATACATTTTTAAATCTATCTGAGCTTAATCAGATACAATCGGCTTAATTTTATTAAATGGCAAAACTAATTTCAATATTTTATTTCTTAATTTTTTCAGTTTGCGCTTTTGCACAAACCGCTACATCGTGGCCAAATCACAGAGGTAACAATGTGTTAAATGGTGTTTCTAACAGCTCATTCAATACGCCTATAAAGTTGCTTTGGTCATTCAAAACGGGAGATGAAATAAAGTCTTCACCAGTTATAAGTGGCAATCTGATTTTTATCGGTTCAATGGATGGACAATTATATGCTTTAGATAAAGCAGGGAAAGTAAAATGGAAATTCAAAACAGAGTCGTCGATTGAATCGTCGCCCATAGTGATACGAAAAACGGTAATTATCAGCAGTTCAAGCGGATTGGTGTATGCTTTAGACGAGCTTACAGGCAAATTAAAATGGAAATTTCGCACCGATGGACAAATTATGGGATCAGCCAACTGGTTGTCCGACGGAAACGGAATACAAATTTTAGTGCCGAGCTACGATTTTTGTTTGTATAGTTTGTCGCTCGAAACAGGAAAAACAAGGTGGAAATACCAGACCGATAATTATTTAAACGGAGCAGCTGCCACCGACAATAAAAAAATTGTGATTGGCGGCTGCGACTCGTATTTGCATGTTATTGATGCCAAAAATGGCAAGCAAATAGCGAAAGTAGAAATTGGGACTTATGTGGTCGAGTCGGCTGCAATAGCTGAAAGTCTGGCTTTTGTGGGCGATTATGATGGAGGATTTACCTGTGTAAATTTGGTGAATAATAAAATGAATTGGAAATTTACAAATCCCAAAGCCACTCCTTTTTTAAGTTCGCCGGCAGTAAATGCCAATTGCGTTATTATCGGTTCGCACGATAAAAAAGTGTATTGTTTTGATAAACAAACGGGTAAAGTGTTGTGGACTTATCAAGCTTTCGGAAAAATTGAAAGTTCACCAGTAATTTTACAAAACAAAGTGGTGATTTGCTCCAACGACGGAATTATCCATTTCCTTTCGGTGAATTCTGGAAAAAAACTATATACTTACGAACTGGGAATTGCAATGAAAAGTACACCTGCAATCATTAGTAACTTTATGGTTGTGGCCGGAAAGGATGGCAAAGTATATGCATTTAGAGGAAAAGCCCCCTAATTATCTCCCTTTGGTCGCTGACCGTTGGTTCCCCCCAAAGGGACCTTAAAAGCAAGCCGAAATTATTAACTAATATATTTATTCCCCTTTAGGGGTTAGGGGTCATTATGAAAATAGCTTATTTACTACCGGGCTCTGGAGGGTCGTTTTACTGCGGAAATTGCACCAGAGATAAATACCTGACGCAATCGCTGAAACGTGCTGGGAATGATATAATTATGATTCCGATGTATTTACCGCTCACCATCGACGATTGTGAGGCAGATAGTCCTATTTTTTACGGCGCTGTAAATATTTATTTAGAGCAATTAAGTCCGATTTTTAAGTTTCTGCCGCAATGGGTGAAGAATTTTTTAGACTCCGATAAAATCCTACGCTTTGCCGCAAAACAATCAGGTTCGACAAGTGCAGCAGGCAACGAAAGCATGACAATTTCGATGCTGAAAGGCGAACATGGCAAACAAGCACACGACTTGGAAATACTTATCGACTGGTTGAAAATGCACGAGAAACCAGATGTAGTCCATCTTTCGAACGCATTGTTATCGGGTTTGGCAGCTCAATTAAAAAAAGAACTGGGTTGCAAAGTAATTTGTACACTTCAGGATGAAGATGAATGGGTGGATGAAATGCGTGAGCCTTATTGTTCGGAAACTTGGAAAATAATAAGCCAAAATGCTGAATATATCGACACTTTTATTGCCGTAAGCCAGTATTATGCCGATTTAATGCAGGTAAAATTGCAGGTTCCGGCTAATAAAATTAAAGTGGTTTACAATAGTCTGGGTGACGATTTAATCCGGAAAAACCAGCATTCAACCGATTTTCATACCATTGGCTACATGTCAAAAATCAACAGCCTCTTTGGGGCTGATTTGCTTTTCGAAACTTTTGCAGAATTAAAAAAGGAAGCTCAGTTTAATCATTTAAAGCTCAAATATACAGGAGGATATACCGAAGATTACAAAAAAGTTGTTTCGGAGATTAAACGCAAAGCAAAACAATTGAAAATTGAAAATGATATAGAGTTTTTCGATGATTTATCGTACGAAGGAAAAAAGTATTTTATGGAGAATATTAGTTTATTTTGCGTCCCATCACGCCGAAAAGAGGCATTTGGGATGCAAATTCTCGAAGCTTTTTCTGCCGAAGTACCTGTAATTATGCCACACATTGGCGCATATCCCGAACTGATTGATAAAAGTAAAGCCGGACTTTGTTACGAACCGAATGATATTTCAATGCTGACCCACGTTCTTCGAAAGGTGCTGACTGATAATAAATTATATAATAATTTAAAACTTAATTGTCACTCTGCTATTAAAGATGCATTTAGTACATCGGAGCAAACAAGCAAAATTGCGGAAATATATAATACCCCTATCCTGGATAATTCAGAACCAAGAAGTTAGACAAAAGTACAAAGACAAAAGAACAAAGACAAAGACGAAGAAAAAAATTGAAGATATTTTTTATATTACCATAAAAAAACATCAATTAGAGAGTTTAGGTAAAAATGGGAATTAGAATACTTTAATATAGCAGGGTAAAATGGTAAATAGTAAATGAAAAAATGGTAAATTCAATGTCAATTCTAAAATTCGAAAAAATTTCAAAATCGTTTGGCAACCAGCTAATTCTCAAAGATCTTTCTGTCGAAATTCTAAAAGGAGAAACGGTAGCTATTTTAGGTCCTTCGGGATCAGGAAAAACAACTTTATTAAATATTGCCGGAGCATTGGATGTGGCCGATATTGGGAGAGTACTGTTTAATAATCAAGACATTAGCACACTTTCCGAAAATGAACGCAGTGAATTTCGAAATAAAAATATTGGATTTGTTTTTCAACAACATTACCTTTTACCGCAATGTACAGTGTTGGAAAATGTGCTAATTCCCACACTCACTTACACCAACAAAACGGATAAATTGGAAGCTGTTGAACGTGCAGAAGCCTTGCTTGCAAAATTGGGAATGCTGGAACATAGCCATAAGTTGCCCAGCCAACTATCGGGCGGTGAATGCCAACGAACAGCTTTTGTGCGGGCTTTAATCAATCAGCCGGAACTAATTTTGGCCGATGAACCAACGGGATCGCTCGATGAAGAAAGTGCGGCTAAACTTTCGGCAGAATTGATACAGCTAAATAAAGAGTTGAATACCACGCTGATAGTAGTAACACATTCCATGAAATTAGCCCAGCAAATGAATACTGTTTTACAATTGAGTAATCACAGTCTCATCAAATGAATACACTAAAACTCATACTTTCCAATCTGAAATTTTACCGTAATGAGCATTTTTTGCTATTTATAGGTTTGGTTTTGAGTACGGCAATTCTTACTTCGGCGCTTATCATTGGCGATTCGGTAAAGTTTAGCCTCAATTCCATTGTTGAAAAACGATTGGGCAATACACAACAACTTATTTTTATGCAGGAACGGTTTATTCCAGCAGTATTTTCCGATACACTTTCCAAAAATCTAAACAGTACGACCGCCCCAGTTTTATTGCTGCGTGGAATGGCTTCATCCGACCAAACGGAAACGCAAGTACCTAATGTTCAGGTTTGTGGTGTGAATGATCAGTTTTGGAAAACAGGCAATTGCACTATGCCAAAATTAAATGATAATGAGGTTATTATAAATAGTGAAATTGCCAATAAATTGAATCTTAAAATTGGTGACGAACTGTTTATTCGTGTTGAAAAAGTTAGTTTCGTTACTGAAAATGCTCCTTTCGTACCTACCGATAATAACAGCAGTGCAATGCGAATGAAGGTAAAAGCTATTGCCAACGAACATTCGTTCGGAGAATTTAATATTCAATCGAGCCAAATTACGCCTTGTACAGTTTTTTTTTCGTTGCATAAACTTTCAAATTTGAGTTTTAAAGGAGATTTTGCAAATTTGATATTGATTTCGAAAAACGATAAATCGGTTGCTGAAATCAATTCTGCCATAAAAAAATGCTGGACAATTGATGTGATTAATCTCAAATTAAGAAATATTAAAAGTCAAAATAAGTTGGAGCTCACTTCGGATAAAGTGTTTATTGAAGATACAATTTTGAATGTTTTGCAAAATAACAACTTGCAGTCCGAACCACAATTCACTTACCTTATCAACTTTATTCGTGCCAATAATCGTGCAACTCCCTATTCTTTTGTTTCGGCTCTCTCCCACTACCCTAACTATCAATTGGATGATAATGAGATAATTATTAACTCATGGCTGGCCGATGATTTAGGGGCAAAAGTGAACGACACCATTCGCCTGCAATATTTTACACTCGAATCGTTTCGGAAGTTGAAGGAACAAACCACTGCTTTTTGTGTAAAAGACATTGTTGAAATAAAAGGTTTTGCTGCTGATAGTTTGTTAATGCCGGCTTTCGAAGGCTTATCGGGTGTAGATAAATGCAGCGACTGGGAAGCTGGAATTCCTATTGACTATTCGAAAATACGCGACAAAGATGAAGTTTGGTGGAAAAATTATCGTGGAACTCCCAAAGCTTTTATTTCGTATAAAAAAGCCGTTGAACTTTGGGGAATGAATTTCGGAAATTCTACTGCCATTCGTTTTGACAATCAGATAGATACAACAAAGTTAAAACAAACGATTCTGAATGGTTTGCAACCTTCTAATGTAGGTTTTAAGGTATACGATATTAAAAATAATGCAGGCTGGTCGGCAAACAATGCGGTGGATTTTGCACAACTCTTCCTAGGTTTAAGTTTCTTTCTCATTTTAGCCGCATTCTTACTGAGTGGGTTGCTATTTTCTATGCTTTTAGTGCAACGCAAAAAAGAACAAGGAATTTATCGTTCGATTGGATTATCGCAAAAAATAATTTACAGTATCTTCTTCGGCGAAGGGTTGTTGAATGCCGTTTTTAGTAGTATTGCTGGGGTAATTTTAGGAATTTTATTGAGTAATTTGGTGTTGCTATTCCTAAATTCTATATGGAATGATATTGTCAGAACAAATTCTATTCAATTATTTATCAACCCATTAACTTTAGTTGTCGGATTTGTCAGTAACTGCATCATTGCTGGTTTGCTAACTTATTTAATACTGAGAAATTACCTGAAAAAGCAAATAAACGAGTTAAATAAAAACATTCACTATCATGAAACCAAACACACTGCAAGAAATATAACCATAAGTTGGTGGATAGCTTTAATTTCAAGTGTTTTAATTGTCGGTTTAATGCTTTTCAGCTTTCAAAATAAGCTATATCAAAATAGTTCCGTTTTTCTGATTGTTGGTTTTTTATTACTCGTTTCACTAACATCTTGGTTTGCATTTTTCCTCCTTAAAATAAGAACAACACAGCAATTTATCGGTAGCAATTTTCAGTTGGCACTTCGTAATCTAAGTTTTGATTTAAAGCGTAATATAATCATAATCTGTATTTTATCTATAGGCATTTTTATTGTTATTTCTACCGGAGCCAACCGCGTCGATTTCAACAGTAATGCGAACAACAATAATTCCGGAACTGGCGGATATGCATTTTATATCGAAACAAATTTGGGTGTTAATGTCGATTTATCAACTGCGGAAGGAAGAGAAAAATTTGGAATTGACACTGATAACGAAAATATTTCCTTTGTACAGATGCTGAAATACAATGCCGACGATGCCAGTTGCCTGAATCTGAACCGAATTATTCGGCCTTCGGTTTTGGGAGTAAATGCGGAAATATTTAGCAAAAGAAATGCTTTCTCTTTTGTAGATGCAACAACTAAAAATCCGACTTGGGAAATAATAAACCAATCGATGGCAAAGAATTGCATTCCTGCCGTAGCCGATCAATCGGTAATTACATGGGGAATGGGCAAGGCCGTGGGCGATAGTATTTTATATGCGAGTGAAACTGGCGATAGTATTTATCTTGTTCTTGTTGGAGGATTAGCAAACTCTGTTTTTCAGGGGAATTTACTTATTTCAAAAAACAATTTTGAAAAACACTTTCCATCAATTAGTGGAAGCAATGTTATGTTGGCAGATATAGATAGTGAGCAAACCGAAATTTTGAAGGAAAATTTGGAAGGAGCTTTAAGAAATTATGGAGCAAGTATTCAATCTGCTCCTGAGCGCCTAGCAATGTTTAATTCGGTCACTAATACCTATTTAGATATTTTTTTAGCGTTAGGTGGAATTGCACTGATCATTGGTACATTCGGAATTGCTATAATCATCTTCAGAAGTATTCAGTCACGAAAAAGTCAGTATGCCATGATGCAGGCAATAGGTATTTCACAGAAGAACATCCGACAAATTAGCACCATCGAGTTTGCGGTAATTCTGTTTGCCGGAATTGGTATCGGGTTGATTTCGTCCATTTTGGCAAGTTTGCAAAGTTTGGTAACTGCCAATGCCGATGTTCCTTATTTATTACTATTTGTATTGACTATTTTGTTCGTTATCAACGGATTAGTTTGGATATTTATCGGAAGTAAAATGAGCGTAAAGTCCAATTTTGTATCAGAATTACGAAACGAGTAAAGTTAGTTTAGCATTTTCATGCTTTTACCATATTCCTCATTAAATCTATTGGTCATTTTTCGGAATCCTTTTTATTCCTGAAATCTTTTAGAATTCTTTTCAAGCATTCATCTACACTTTCATCCTGTTTGCGATGGGTTTGAGATAGTGCCAATCCAAATGCTGACATCAACGAATCACTCCTTTCAAAATTTGCTTCCAGCAAAGCTCTATCACCTGTTTCCCAAAACAAAGTTTCATCAGAAAGCTCAAAATCAGACAAATACTCTTTCGACACATAACGTATCAGACCGATAATCATCTCATGTATTGCCGCACCAGCATACTGAGTCTTACTGCTACATTGATAGAGATATGAAACAGCATCGTCCTTGGTAATTGTTAATGTTTCATTTTCACTTTTCCATTGTCCATCTTCATCTTGGGTCTCTGTTTGTATTTCGAACTGTGCGTCATTGTCGTATTTTCCCCAACAAGCCAATTGCATAATACTGCTCATTTTACCATTACTAAGGAAAGAAAACGACACAGGCTCGCATCCCTTCGGCGAAATACTAATACCATACAACTCGCCATCGAAATCTGAATTGGAAAGCATGTCATTTTTTGGAAAACATCGTTCATAGATATTATACTTCCAACCATGAACAGTTGCAATTTCTTCTACTTCCTCTATCAATTGAGAAAGTTTACTTTTGTCGGCTATCTGACCAGAATAATGAATTGAAAGTCCCATAAATCATGTTTTTTGTGGTTTTAACTAACAAACAATTCCCTGTGGCAGAGTTATAGTACTAATACACCAATAATCCCATTGAAATAAAAGCAAAATCTCTCCATTGCCTACAAACCGAAGTGATTCAGACGAACCTTCGACATTGCCAGTAAGGTTACAATAAAATTGAACCTTTGCTTTCTGCGTATCAAATTCAAGCTCTGTAATTTCAAATTTATCGAGCGAAAAAGAACTAAAAGCTTGTCTGAAATGAATATGCCAGTCCTTTTTTTCAGATTCACTGGTTAATAAATGAGTGTAAAAATCATTTTCTTTATCAAGATAAGACGATACAAAGTCATTTGAATGATTCCGAATATCGTATTCATGATTCGGATGAAACTCTTCGTAAGTGTAATGTGAAATCATTCCAGGAATAAGCATATCATCTTTTTCTGTTTGAAAAAGTTCTTCTGTAATAAAGCGGTAAAGCTCACGATCCGAAACTTCACTAAGGGTATCCAGAGAGACCTGATGTTTATGCATCAAGTCATTAATGCGGTTCAACTCATTACTAATCTCTCCTTCGGTCAAATCTTCAGACTTAGTATAGCGTGGTTGACCTAAGAATTCGTAGAGAGTTATCTGCTTTGAATCCTTCCAAGCACTCTCAAATGCCATAATATTATCCAGAAACTGGCTTTCAATCTCGGGTGGTAAGTCATTACTTTCATTCATGCTACCAAAATGAGCTCCAAATTCTTCGGTAAGTTTCTTTTTCTTTTCCTCATTTGCCTGTTGCAGTCGTTTGAGCTCTTCCTCTAAATTGCCTTTGTTCTTTTCCATATTCAATTTATTTCTAATGTGGATTAATCTAACGCACAAAACTACAAACATTTTTGTAAAACTCACCCGCCCCGTAAAAAAAGATACAATTTATAAGAATAATATTTTTACAAAAAGCATATCTGTTTGATATTCAATACTTACAGATATTGCTTGTAGGATGAATTGTATAAATTCGGGAATGAACTTGGTGTAAAAGGAAAAAGCACATATCCGAAATAACGAAAAATGCTTTAGTTTCAAGGTTGAACCCAACTGGGCTTAACACAAATTTAGAAGATTTTGAAAAATACGAATAAAAAAAAGGTTTTACATTTCTGTAAAACCTATTTTCCAAGGGTGGGCCCAACTGGGCTTGAACCAGTGACCCCCTGTCCCGATAGCTATTCGGGAGAGTCAGGTACTACTCAATAAGTTCTCAATAAGTTCAGGATATTTTACTAAATTGTGAATATATTTAGAAGATTTCATTGATTTTATTTTACGCTCTATTCTTATTGCATGTGTATAATCAGTTACAGCTATAAAGAGAAATAATTTCCAATCTTTAGCAACTGATGTATACCGAGAAGTACCATAAGTAGAATTGTTGTGTTTTACTATTCGAGAATCCACATCGTCTTGTGTTGCTCCTACATAAAATTTATTGAGCGTTTCACTGAAAAGAATATAACAACCAATCATTTAAACAAATTTTGAAGATTTTGAAAAATACGAATAAAAAAAAAGGTTTTACATTTCTGTAAAACCTTTTTTCCAAGGGTGGGCCCAACTGGGCTTGAACCAGTGACCCCCTGATTATGAGTCAGGTGCTACTAACCAACTGAGCTATAGGCCCGCAATATATAATTCTAAAAAATCCTTTCTTTGACCCCCTGTCCCGATAGCTATCGGGAGAGTCAGGTGCTACTATGCACCTACGCAAAATCCCAACTATTGCAATAATTTTTGTATCTTTGCAAAGCGAATGCAAAAGTAGTAAAATTTACTATTCTACAAAAATTAAAACGAACTTTTTTTGATATAATGAAGGAATTTACTAATATAAGCACGTTAATTTTCGACTTTGGAGATGTATTGATAAAACTTAATTTAAATCGTTGTATTCAAAATATCAAGAATTTAGGAGTTAAAGATGTTGAGAAGTATTTAAGCAATTTTGGTCAGTCAGATTTCTTTATGAAATTCGAGGTGGGCGTAATTGGGATTCAGGAGTTTAGAGAAGAAATCCGGAAATTAACCACTTTAGAAGTTTCCGACCAAGAAATTGATGCTGCTTGGTGTTCGTTCTTAGACGTGATTCCGCAAGAAAAATTAGATCTATTAGTTGAACTTCGTAAAAAATACAAAATCCTTCTCCTTAGTAATACCAATCCGCTACATATAGAACAGAATGCTGCAATAGAATTCGGGAGAAGAGGAAAAACTATCTACGATTACTTCGATGCATGTTATTTGTCGTACCAAATGAAATTAGCAAAACCTGACAAAAACATCTTTTTAGCAGTTCTTGCAGATGCGCAATTGAAGGCAGAAGAATGTCTATTTCTCGACGATGGTATAAAAAATATCGAAACTGCAAATTCATTAGGATTCCAAACATACCATGTTGATCCTGAAGAAAATCTTGATTTCTTACTAACTGCAATTCACTAATCAACACAAAAAAAATATTCCGAAATGCAGATTATCGAACCAAATAATATAGATATTTTAAAAACTGGCTGTGCAGCAACAGTGGGGTTTTTCGATGGTGTGCATATTGGTCATCGACATTTGATAAATCAGTTAAAAAGTATTGCTTCAGCCCAGAATCTTTTGTCGGTAGTGATAACTTTCGCTGTTCATCCACGTAAGATTCTACAACCTGAATTTCAGCCCGAATTACTCACAACATTCGATGAAAAAATAGCCCAAATAGAATCCACAGGAGTTGATGCATTCATTGTGCTTGATTTCAACACAAAAATTTCTGAATTCAGTGCCTATGAATTCTTATACCAATTACTAAAAAAGCAGTATCATGTCAGAACTTTGTTAGTAGGACACGATCATCGTTTTGGTAAAAATAGAGCAGAAGGCTTTTTGGAATATCAGCAGCATGGCAAAGAACTGAATATCGATGTAATAGAGGGAATCAGATACAAGACAAACGACTTTCAAACGATTAGCTCATCGGTCATTCGAAAAGCCCTACACGAAGGCTATATCGAGAAAGCGAACGATTTGCTCTCTTACAAATACAGTATTGAGGGAAAAGTTGTAGATGGTTTTAAAATGGGGCGAAAATTAGGTTTCCCAACTGCAAACATACAAGTGAACGATTCATACAAACTGATACCCATGTTGGGTGTTTATGCTGTATTCATTGTATATAATAATTTGGTAATGCCTGGTATGATGAACATTGGTACACGTCCAACGCTTGAAAATGGCGACAAACTAAGTATCGAGGTTCATATATTTAATTTTGAAGACAATATTTACAATGAGAATCTAACTATTCAATTTGTAAAAATGATTCGTAAAGAAAAAAAGTTCACTTCAATCGATGAACTAATTTTACAACTTCAAAATGATAAAATTCAAGCCCAACAGATATTGAATGAACATAAAAAATAAGGACTTTACATTCATTGCAAAGCCCCTATTAATATATCTACATTACATTACAAATCATTTATATTTAGCGGATTGTATGATATATCATTATCAAAAACATCCACTTGCTCCTTCCTTTTAACCCATCTTACTAACACATTCGTAATAGGCAAAGCAATGATTTCATAAGCTGTTTTCATAGCTGTTTGTGTTAAAATGAGAATAATCAAATCCCGATTAGAAATAACACCCGAAAATGCAAGAATAAAAAATATCACTGAATCAGCACCTTCACCAACCACCGTGGATAGCACAGCCCTTATTGAGAAATTCCTTCCTTTTTGCAAAATTTTCATCTTACTCATGACATAAGCATTTAGAAACGAGCCTAACAGGAATGCAACAAAACTTGCTAAAACTATACGTTCCGTATTACCTAGTACAAGTGCAAAAGCAGTTTGATGGGTAAAATTTTGCGATCCTGGAACAATAATACTCAATCTAAATATTCCTATTGCAAGAAAATTCATTAGAAAACCATTCCAGATAATTAAGCGTACCTTTCGGTAGCCCCATACCTCGGCTATCAAATCATTTATAATATATGAAATAGGGAAAATGAGCAATCCGGCCGTGGCTTCTATTGGTCCTATTTGAATTAACTTTTGCTCTACGATGTTGGAAACGATTAGGCATACTGTAAACAGCATCCCTAGCACCATAAAGGTGACTGAAACTTGTTTTTTCATTTATTCTTGTTTTTTTTACGTGGTATTCAAGCACACGTTTTTTGAGGATTATCTACAAAATTCAGGTGCAAAGATACAACTAAATTACCCAAAATAAAACATTATTAAGGAGTAAAATAATCTGATATTCACAGGCTCAGTGTATAACACAAAAAAAACCCTTCTACAACAATTACGTTGAAGAAGGGATTTAAAAATTGGCGGCTATCTACTCTCCCACCTTAACTTGTTTATCTATATCAAAGCAACGCTCGGTTTTAGGTTTAGTACTACTAGCTAAACGTTACTTTAAAACTATTCTATCCGTTTTTCTCACGGATAATGGAGGCAGGTCGGTTCACTGTTTCCGACATCCATCGGAGGCTTTGAGCTATGGGACAAGCACCACCCGAAACCCGATATTGTTGTTGTTATTGTTCGGGTTGTTGTTATTGCGATTAGCAGAGCGGCAATTCTGAGCGTTGTTGTTCCAACTGCCACCACGAATCACGCGGTTCGAGCCTTTCAACCTACTTCCATTTTACACAACACTTGCCGCCTGAGTTGTACCGAGTCAGCGTGTTTTGTAAAGGCTATGAGCGGCAAAACGTGCCGTGCATATTGGGTCTGATTCCAATTTTCATTTTCTAAGTTAGAATAATATAAGTTCATTTTTCTTACAAAACGCTTTTTGCTGGTTTTGTTTAGCCGCACAGTATCTTTGAATATCACATATCCCAAAAACGGCAATCCTTTTTCCAAACTATTGATGCAGTAGGGTTTTAAGTTCATTTTCAGTATATTGGAAATAAATTCGTTAAACTGTTTTACAATAGCAAGAAGCGATGCTTTATCATTGCTCCAAAAAACCATATCGTCCATGTAACGAACGTAAGCAGATACTTGTAGTTTTTCTTTAATAAAATGGTCGGCAAAAGCCAAATAAAAGTTTGCAAAATACTGACTGGTAAGATTTCCGATAGGTAAACCTTTACTGGGTGCAGTTTCGTAACTTTTTATTATTTTGTGGAATAAATTCAATATAAAGGGGTCTTTAAACTTACTTTGTAACTTAGTATAAAGCACTTCGTGGTCAATGCTATCGAAGTACTTTCGCACATCCAATTTGCAAAACCATTGATACTTGGCGGAATATAACTTTGCCCGCTCCAACGCAGCATATTGTCCTTTATTTACTCGTGTTGCATAACTGTCATAAATTTGAAATCTCTCGAAATAAGGATGACAGATATTCATAACGGCATGGTGAAACACACGTTGGCGAAACGGAGCAGCGCATATCACACGCTCTTTGGGGTCGTGAATGGTAAAATAATGGTAATTACCAACCTCAACGCTTCCGTTTAACATGTCGTTTCGTAGCGAAAATAGATTTGCGTCCAACTGTTTTCTGAATTCAATTACTTCAGGTTTGTCTTCTTTTCCCTTGCGTGCCTTCCAGAATGCAAGCCTCAGGTTGTCAGGATCTGCAATATCATTCATCAAAAAACCTATTCGTTTGCCCATTTTTATTTATGTGTTAGATTGGGGCGCATTATTGAAAGGAGACGGGGCCTGCCCCGTCCCTAAATTCAACATATCAATCGTCTGTTTTCCATATTTTGCTACCTTTTTTTCGCCAATCCCTTTCACAGTCATCAGCTTATTTTCTTCTATTACAGGCAATTTGGCAATACCTGCCAATTCCTCGTCCGTAAAAACAGCATAAGCAGGAACTGCATCGGCAATGGCTATTTGTTTACGAATTTCACGCAGTTTTGAAAACACGCTAAATTCCACTTCGCTAAGCACTAATTTGTAATCCACTTTCTCCTTAGTTGTAGGTTGAAAACTAGTTGCTGTTGGCAAATACCGAACGCAGAAACTCCAGCAACCCCCTTTCTCGTTCTGAAAAAATCGTTGTTCCACCTCCAGCACTTTATGCCCTGCAAGAAAACGGTTCAGTTCCGCCATACTTTCTGCACTTTCGGCAAGTGGAATATTGAATATATGTATCTGCATTTTTCAAAAAAATTACTTTCACTGATTTTTGCTCAGCTCGGCAAAGCTCTAACAAGTTCTGCTCTTACCTTAAAAAAAAAATCATCCCGCTTTGCGTGAATTAGAACTATTCTATCTCTCTCCTCGTTGTGTACTTGCTTCGGTCGTCCCTCCCTCGCTTGTACCCAACTCGTTTTTCTTTTTAGCTCAAAGCCTTCAACTGTGAACTATGGGACAAGCACCACCCGAAACCCGATAAAGTCGGTGCCATAGTACGGGTGGCTGCTATCGCGATCAGCAGAGCGGCAATCCTGAGCGTTGCTGTCCCAACTGCCACCACGAATCACGCGGCCCGAGCCCGTAGCAGCGCCTGTAGGATTGGTTCGTGCAGTAGTAGGATAAGTGCCATACCAATCGCTGCACCATTCCCATACATTGCCATGCATATCGTATAATCCATAAGCATTGGGGGCATAACCTCCTACCGCTTGTGTTGTGCCCGGATAAGTAGTATTGGTAT
>JBBSCW010000003.1:0-43281 GCA_038249855.1 Bacteroidales bacterium | reverse complement strand
TTTTCGTTTGTTGTTACCGTTAATTGCTGGAATCGTTTTCTATCAATTAATGGATTATAATTCTGCGTATTTATATGGCTCGGTCATTCTTTCTCTTGCTTTAATTTTCTCCTCAAAATTCATTCGCCAACCTAATCATCAGTTTAATTTACGCTGGTTTTTCGGGTTGGGGATATTCTTGTTTATTTTTAGTTCAGGTGTTTTTCTGTCTTATGAAAGAGAACAAAGTGCTACATTCCAACATCTTGATAATAAAGGGATTTTTCAAGTTGAAATTTACGAAATGCCTGTCGTAAAAGAAAATTCTGTACTATGCAGAATTAAAACACAGGTCTTTTTCGATTCAATACAGCAACAGCAAATCACGCATGGCAAAGCCCTTTTATACATTGCGAAAGATTCTAATTCTGTTCAGCTTGCTTCGGGTGACAGATTGTTGGTTGAAACAAATTTCCGTAAGCCTGATGGCGTTGTCAATCCTGATGGATTCAATTATGCAGGATATTTGAAAAGGCAAGGAATTGGTGCAACTGCCTATATTAATGCTGAAAGATGGAAGTTGGTGAGTGAAAATCCTGATTTTTCTATTTTCCGTTTAGCTGAACAATATCAGAGAAAACTCCTTGGAATTTATCATCGTTTTGGAATTGAAGGTGATGAATTTGCGGTTTTGGCGGCACTTACATTGGGTAGTAAAGATGCCTTACATCCTGAACTTCGACAAAATTATACTACCAGTGGCGGAATGCATATTTTGGCAGTTAGTGGCTTGCATGTAGGTGTTATTTATATCGTTTTGAGTTTTTTATTTCGATTTTTGGATCGTAAACCTAAATTGAAATTACTCAAGGCCAGTTTAATCGTTTTGCTTTTATGGGGATATGCTTTTATCACCGGATTGCCGCCTTCTGTAATTCGTTCTACTTTGATGTTTTCATTGGTAGCTATTGGCGCTGGTTTAGAGCGTAAGTCGCAAATATACAACACAATATCTTTCTCGGCTTTTGCCATGCTGCTCATCAATCCCGATTATTTGTTCGATGTTGGGTTTCAGTTGAGTTATAGTGCAGTGGTCAGTATTGTTTATTTTCAACCAAAAATTAAAAATTGGTTTGCAATTACGAATAAGCCACTTAGGTGGGCATGGGAGCTTACTGCTGTTTCGCTGGCCGCACAAATTGGAACTGCCGCATTTTCCATCTATTATTTCCATCAGTTTCCTAATTATTTTCTACTGACCAATTTTGTGGCTATCCCTTTTGCCTCTGTTATTATTTACGCAGCAGTTGCTTTATTTGTAAGTTCACCAATCCCTTATTTGTCAGTTGCTGTAGCTTTTGTGTTGAAGTATTTATTGGTTGCGCTCAACTTTTGCATTGAATTTATTCATGATTTGCCTTATTCATTAACAATCACTTCCATTAATTTTTGGCAATTAATCCTTGCATTTACTGCTATAATTCTTCTCACGATTTATTTGAATAATAAACAATTCAAGCCTTTAGTCACTGCTTTATTTTTGATCATAGTAATTTTAAGTTTGAATTTTTACAGCAAGATACAGACCTCCCAAACTGATCGATTTATAGTTTTTTCGGATAATAAGAACACAAACATCAGTTTTGTGCAAGGACATCAAAACTATTATTATAGCACGGATAATGCAAGTTTACAAAGAGTTAGTGGAAACTTTCTATTGCAAAATAAAATTGAATTTATTGAAAATATTGAATCGAAACCTTCATATAATCAAGGTTTTGTAGAGTTTAAAGGGAAACGATTCTTATTACTTTGCGATAACGAATTGAAAGGAAAAACAAGTACCGATATGTTGAAAATCGACTATTTAGTCATTGGCAATAAACTGAAACCCCGAATCGAACAATTGTTGACTTGTGTATTGCCTACCGAAATAATAGTCGATAAAAGTATTTCGGAATGGTACACTGAAAAAATTCGGAAAGAATGTAACGAAAGGAATATCCGATTCTATTCAGTCGCCGAAAAAGGTGCATACGTACTGAATTTCAGCAAATAAAGTGTTCCATTATCCATTTAGTAAAAGTCATATTTTTTTGTTACTTTTGCAACCAAATAAAATTAATAACCGAATGATTTCAAAAGTTATTTCAGAAGAATCAATACATAAAGCAACTAAAGCAATTGATCAGGCTGAAAATATTATTATAGTGGTGCATGTTGGCCCTGATGGCGATGCAATGGGTTCTTCATTAGCGTTGTGGCATTATTTAATGACACTTGAAAAAGAGCCAATAGTTATTGTTCCAAGTGCATTTCCTAATTTTTTAGCTTGGATGCCTGGTTCAGAATTTGTATTGGTGTATGAAGATTTTAAGGAAAAATGTGATGAATTAATTGCTAAAACCGATTTAATTTTCACGCTCGATTTCAACGTGCCGAACCGTTTGGGTAAAATGGAAGCTACTGTAATGAATTCTCCTGCTCCTAAAATACTGGTTGATCATCATTTACATCCAGGTGATTATGCCGAAACCACTATTTCGCATCCTGAAATATCTTCCACCAGCGAATTGATTTTTCGACTTATTTGTCGGATGGGCGATTTCGCAAAAATAAACTTAGCCTGTGCTGAATGTGTTTATACGGGAATGATGACCGACACTGGCGGATTTACTTACAATTCAAATCATCAGGAAATTTATACTATCATCTCAGAATTGTTAAAAATAGGAGTGGATAAAGATGAAGTTTATCGCAAGGTTTTTAATAACTATTCTGCTGATAGAATGCGATTGATGGGTTATGCACTTTTCAATAAAATGAAGATTTTTCCTGAATATAAAACTGCTCTTATTACAGTGTCATTGAAAGAATTACTGGAATTCAACTATCTAATGGGCGATGTGGAAGGTTTGGTAAATTTACCACTTTCAATTGAAGGAGTTGTTTTTTCGGTTTTCATGCGTGAAGATACCGATAAAATTAAAATTTCGTTTCGTTCACAAGGAACATTCCCAGCCAACAAGGTTGCAGCCGATCTATTCAATGGTGGCGGGCATTTGAATGCAGCAGGTGGCGAAAGTTATGCAACCATGGAAGAATCCGTGCAAAAATTTGAATCTGCTTTGGACGATTATAAGGATTTTTTGTAAAAAGAATAATCGCCACAAAAGCTATACAAAATTTATGTAGAATAAGTCTTTAAGTCCCCCCTCGGGGGGATTTAGGGGGCAGTTAATATTAATAATAAAATGAAATACATAATAATACTTGGCGATGGCATGGCAGATGAGCCTATTGCATCGCTTGATAATAAGACTTGCTTACAAGCATCCAACAAACCCAATATCGATAAAATCGCTGCTTTGGGCCGTTGCGGAATGCTCGATACTATTCCCGAAGGTTTTGCACCTGGAAGTGAAATTGCCAATATGAGCGTTTTGGGTTATGATGTTCCTAAGGTTTTCGAAGGACGCGGTTCCTTAGAGGCTGCCAGTATGGGCGTAGATATAGAGCCGGGCGAAATAGCCATGCGATGTAACTTGATTTGCATCGAAGATGAAAAAATTAAAAACCATTCTGCTGGTCATATCAGCAACGAAGAAGCTGAGGAATTGATACTCTTTTTGCAAAAAGAGCTTGGAAATGAAGAAGTTAATTTCTTTGCAGGTGTTTCGTACCGTCATTTATTGAAAATAAAAGGTGGAAATAAGCAAATAAAATGTACTCCACCACATGATGTTACAGGAACTGCTTTTACCGATGTGCTGATACAACCCAAAACTGACGAAGCCAACCATACGGCTGAATTATTGAATAAATTAATACTTCGCTCGCAAGAATTACTTGAAAATCATCCTGTAAACTTGAAACGGGCAGCAGCCGGAAAAGACAAAGCGAATAGCATTTGGCCTTGGTCGCCAGGTTATAAACCAGAGATGAAAACCCTAAAAGAATTGTACAATTTGAAAAGTGGTTCGGTAATTTCGGCGGTAGATTTGATTCGTGGCATAGGTGTTTATGCCGGATTGAAAGTGATTATTATAGAAGGAATGACTGGACTTTATAATACCAATTATGAAGGTAAAGCCCAAGCAGCCATCGATGCTTTGCGTACCGATGATTTCGTTTATTTGCATATTGAGGCAAGTGATGAGGCAGGACATGAAGGCGATGTAGATTTGAAAATTACAACCATTGAATACTTGGATGCACGCGTTGTAAAACCGATATTTGATGAAGTTTCTACTTGGGACGAGCCAGTTACCATCGCTATTTTGCCCGATCATCCTACTCCTTGTGCTTTAAAAACACATACCAATAAACCTGTTCCATTCATCATTTACCGACCTGGCGAAACGCCTGATGATGTTAAAGAATACGATGAATTTGCCTGTGAAAAAGGAAGTTATGGATTGCTGAAAGGTATGGAATTTATGCAGACTCTGATAAAATAAATGCATCTTTCAAGAAAAATAAGAAATTATATATAATACTCAATACTTACTTAATTCACTAAGGGTTAGGTTTTTTATTATGAAATATTACAGTACCAATAAAAAAGTAAGCGGTGTGTCACTAGAAGACGCCGTTGTGAAAGGATTAGCCGAAGATAAAGGATTGTTTATGCCAGATCAGATTCAAGAAATACCGGCTATGTTTTATGAGAATATCGATAAAATGACTTTCCCTGATATGGCTTATACCGTTGCCTATATGTTGTTTGGCGAGGATGTTCATGCCAATATGTTGAAAATGATGGTGAACGACACTCTCAATTTCGATATTCCTCTGGTTCGGGTGGAAGAGAATATTTACAGCCTTGAACTTTTTCATGGTCCTACCTTGGCATTTAAGGATGTTGGCGGACGGTTTATGTCACGCATGTTGTCGTATTTTATTCAACGTCAAGAGGATAATTCAAAGTTGGTGAATGTGTTGGTTGCAACTTCTGGCGACACTGGAAGTGCCGTTGCTAATGGCTTTTTGGGTATTGAAGGTATTCACGTTTATGTGCTTTATCCCAAAGGTTTGGTTAGCCCGATTCAAGAATGTCAGTTCACCACTTTGGGCCAAAACATTACTGCATTAGAAGTAGATGGAACTTTTGACGATTGTCAGGCTTTGGTAAAATCGGCTTTTATGGACGAAGAACTGAATGCAAAAATGAAACTTACTTCGGCTAACTCTATCAATGTAGCTCGTTTTCTTCCTCAGGCATTTTATTATTTTTATGCTTATGCACAATTAAAAGTTATCTCAACTGCAGCTGCCAATAATATGGTAGTGAGCGTTCCAAGTGGAAATTTCGGCAATATTACAGCCGGACTTTTTGCTAAACGCATGGGTTTACCTATTAAACGTTTTATTGCTGCCAATAACCGAAACGATATTTTCTTGGAATATCTCAAAACTGGCATTTACAGTCCTCGCCCTTCTGTTTCAACCATTGCAAATGCTATGGATGTGGGTGATCCAAGTAATTTTGCCCGTGTGCTCGACTTGTTTGAAGGTTCGCATCAGTCAATTACTGAACAAATTAGTGGAGTTCGGTACACAGATGAGCAAATAGCCGAAACCACGAAAAAATGCAGGCAAGAAACTGGATATTTACTCGATCCTCATGGAGCTTGCGGTTATCAGGCTTTGAAAGATGGCTTGCAAGCTGGCGAAGTAGGTGTTTTTCTCGAAACTGCACATCCAGCAAAATTTCTTGATACAGTCGAGAGAATTATTGCTGAAAAAATAGAAATACCTGAAAAATTACAGGAATTTATGAAAGGTGAGAAGAAAAGTGAATCGATGACCAAGACCTTTGAAGATTTCAAAGCTTATTTGTTAACTAAATAGATTTATAAAGAATTTTTGTTTTCTAATTTATTATAAAAAAAAATCACAATATGGAAGAAGAAAAAATTACGGGTTTGCCCGAAAATGCCTCACGTGAACTGAGAGAAGGCGAGGAGTATAAACCTTTATTGTCAGCGGATAGAGAATATCCCGAAGTGAATGCACGTTCAGTAACTTGGGGTTTATTGATGGCAGTTTTGTTTTCGGCGGCTGCTGCTTATTTGGGTCTGAAAATCGGTCAGGTATTTGAAGCGGCTATTCCGATTGCGATTATTGCCGTTGGACTTTCGAGTGCCTCGAAACGTAAAGGTGCCTTGGGCGAAAATGTAATTATTCAATCTATCGGAGCAAGTTCTGGCGTTGTAGTGGCGGGTGCAATTTTCACCCTTCCGGCTTTATATATTCTTCAAGCTAAATACCCTGAAATCACGGTTAGCTTTATGCAGGTTTTCCTGAGCTCGTTGTTAGGCGGTATATTGGGGATTTTATTTATGATTCCATTTCGTAAGTATTTTGTTTCGGATATGCACGGAAAATATCCATTTCCAGAAGCAACAGCTACAACACAAGTACTTGTTTCTGGCGAAAAAGGAGGTGATCAGGCTAAACCATTGATTATGGCAGGTGTAATTGGCGGTTTATACGATTTCATTGTGGCAACTTTTGGAACTTGGGCCGAAACTTTCTCAACGCGTGTATTGCCTTTTGGTGAGGCACTTGCCGATAAAGCCAAAGTAGTTTTCAAACTGAATGTTGGTGCTGCGGTTTTGGGTTTGGGCTATATAGTTGGTTTGAAGTATTCTGCGATTATTGTGGCAGGTTCGGCCCTGGTTTGGTTTATCATCGTGCCGCTACTTCCATTACTTGGCGACCAAATGGCTCAGGTGTTAAATCCCACTTTTGTCGATAGTCTTTCAGCAGTTGCTCCCGAAGTTATTTTCAAGGAATTTGCCCGTCATATTGGTATTGGTGGTATTGCCATGGCTGGAATAATTGGTATTATCCGCTCTTGGGGAATCATTAAAAGTGCTGTGGGCTTAGCATCGAAAGAATTTAAGACAAAAGGTGCTGATGTTGATGTAAAAGTAAAACGTACTCAACGTGATCTTTCGATGAAATTCATCACAATTGGAGTAATCGTCGCTTTGCTTTGTACTTATGCTTTCTTTTATTTTGGCGTATTTGAATTCAATCTTTTATATGCCACAGTTGGAATTTTGGTTGTGGCCATTATTGCGTTTCTATTTACTACTGTTGCTGCCAATGCGATAGCAATTGTAGGTACAAATCCAGTTTCGGGCATGACGCTTATGACCCTGATTTTAGCATCAGTAGTGATGGTGGCTGTCGGTCTGAAAGGTACAACTGGTATGGTGGCAGCATTAGTTATTGGAGGTGTTGTTTGTACAGCATTGTCGATGGCTGGTGGTTTTATTACCGACCTTAAAATTGGTTATTGGATTGGAACAACTCCTGCCAAACAACAAACTTGGAAATTCCTCGGAACCTTGGTTTCAGCTGCTACCGTAGGTGGAGTTATTATGATTTTGAATAAAACTTACGGTTTTACAGGGCCAAATGCACTTGTTGCTCCACAAGCAAACGCCATGGCAGCAGTTATTGAACCATTAATGTCTGGTTCAGGAGCTCCATGGTTTCTGTATGCTATCGGTGCAGCAATTTCTATTTTGCTAACTTTTTTCAAAATTCCTGCTTTGGCTTTTGCTTTGGGAATGTTTATCCCCATGGAACTGAATGCACCACTTTTGGTAGGTGGATTAATCAGCTGGTATGTTTCTACTCGCTCCAAAGATAAAGCTTTGAATACATTACGTTACGAAAAAGGTACTTTATTGGCTTCTGGATTTATTGCCGGAGGTGCATTGATGGGTGTCGTGAGTGCAGGTTTGCGTTTTGGAGGTATCAATTTTATGAACGTTGAATGGGCTGAAAGCAATGGTGCTCAATGGATTGGATTAGTAATGTACGGTGCAATTATCGGCTATTTAATATGGGATTCGATGCGTGCAAAACTAACTAAATAAAGTAGACGAAATAAATTTTTCTTAGATATTTTTAAAAACTGATTATTAGGATTCTAAAACCTAATAATCAGTTTTTTTTTATTTTTTCAATTAAATAAAGATAGTTTCTTGATTTTTTTCTTTTACTTTACCATTCAATTAATAGGTCTATTAAATAAAAGGATTAAATATGGATGTTAAGTCAGAACCAAGTATGGAACAATTGATACTCAAAACAGCCGAAAAGCTATTTTTTGAGAAGGGGTTTGCTGCTACTTCCACTACACATATTGCTCGTGAAGTTGGCTGTAACCAAGCTTTAATTCATTATTATTTCAGGACAAAAGAAAATCTTTTCAATACTATTTTTGAAGAAAAGTTCAAAGAATTTTTTCAGGTAGTTTTCGATTTGGAAAATCTACACGATATAACCTTCGAAGAAAAACTCAGGCATATAATTCTTGCTCACTTTGATATGTTGAGGAAAAACAATAAATTACCTATGCTCATTATTACCGAATTTAATAGACGACCGGAACTAATTGGAGATTTACGAGCAAAATTTCAAACAGTTCCTAATCTTATTTTTAAACCTATTCAGGAAGAATTACAAACCGAAATTGATGCTGGAAGAATTAGAAATACGTCTATTATAAACATATTAATTTCTATGGTTTCATTGAATGTTTCTTTGTTTTTATTAATGCCAATTACCGTTGAAATATTACAAATCAATGAGGATCAAAAAGAAATTATTATTTCGCAGCGAAGAGAAGAGCATGTAACTATTATTTTGAGAAGTTTGAGACCATAAAAATGAAATTTAATTTGAATTACTCATTAAAACATATATTGCTAATTATGAATAAATTAAAACAAGATTTCAGAAATAAAAGTAGCTTAATTCCCCTTCAGGGGTTAGGAGTTTTCCTTTTATTCTTTTTTCCAATCTTTGCTTTCGGACAAGGTTTGACTCTTGAAAACTGTCAGGAAAAAGCAAAAGTGAATTATCCATTGGTGAAACAATACGGATTGATTGAGCAAACCAATCAGTACAATATTAGTAATGCAAACAAAGGTTACTTGCCACAACTTTCATTGTCGGTACGCGCTACTTATCAGTCAGATGCGATATCCATCAATTTAAACGGAATGCAATTGAATCAGGACAAAGACCAATATCAAGCTGCATTGGAAGCGAGTCAGCTAATTTGGGACGGTGGCATTATTTCGGCTCAGAAGAACATCACCAAGGCTGGAACCGAAGTGGATACACAAAAATTAGAAGTTGATCTCTATAATCTAAATGAAAGGGTTAATCAGTTGTTTTTTGGAATTCTTTTATTAGATGAACAGGTTAAACAAACCGAAATTTTGCAGGACGAACTTGAAGTAAATTTTAAAAGAGTTGTATCGTACAAGGAAAACGGCGTTGCCAATCAATCGGATTTGGATGCCATAAAAGTAGAACAAATCAATGCAAATCAACGTGCTACGGAATTGAAAAGCACTCAAAAAGCTTATAAAATAATGTTAGGAGCTTTGATGGGAAGACCAGTAGAAGAGGAACTTGTTAAACCCGAAATAAGTCTGACAGTTTTGAATGACAGCACAAATAATCGCCCTGAATTGAAATTACTTGATGCCCAGAATTCACTTTTTGAAAGTCAGAAAAGTTTGCTACATGCTGGAAATCTACCTAAAATTGGGTTGTTTGGTCAAGTAGGCTATGGTAAACCAGGGCTCAATATGCTTTATAATGGGTTTTCCGATTTTTATATGGGCGGTATTCGTTTGTCGTGGAATTTCAGCGGATTTTATACCCAAAAAAACAATATCAACAAGTTGGAAGTGAACAAGAAAATGGTGGATGTTCAAAAAGAAACTTTTCTATTTAATACCGATTTGAAAAACAAGCAACAACAGACTGAAATTGAGAAATTGCAAAATATACTTTCGAACGATGATGAAATTATCCGTTTACGGGGAAGTATTAAAAAGGCTTCAAATGCAAAATTAGAAAATGGGACATTGACTGTTACTGATTTAATCCGTGATATTAATGCTGAAAATGTAGCAAAACAAACAAAGTCTTTGCATGAAATTCAACTTTTAATGACTGTATATCAATTGAAAAACAATATAAATAAATAGAAATTCCTAATTCTCCCAATGAGAAAAATAATATATACATTTATGAAAACAAAAAATGGAATCATCAGTAAAATCAATAATTTCGGAATGAAGGTTGGATTATTTACGCTCGCACTTTCATCAATATTTGTATCCTGCGGAAAATCAGGCGAGGATGCTGATGCATCGGGAACTTTTGAAGCGGTGGAAGTAATTGTTTCGGCAGAAGCAGCAGGTAAAATCACCTCATTTACGGCCGAAGAAGGTCAGACTTTGAAAGCAGGTGAAGTTATTGGAAGCATTGATAGTACACAACTATTTTTACGCAAACAACAGTTATTAGCCAGTAAAAAAGCAATGCAAAGTCGTCGTCCTGATATTCAGAAACAAATTGCTGCTTTGGAACAACAAATCATTACTGCCAAATCCGAACGTAATAGGGTAGAGAATCTAGTGAAAGCAAATGCTGCCAACCAAAAACAATTGGATGATGCCAATGCACAGATTTCATTTTTAGTAAAGCAACTTGATGCTCAAAAGACAACTTTGCAAAATACCAACGAAGGGATTTCGGACGAAAGTAAAGGCTTAGATCTTCAAATTGCTCAGCTCGAAGACCAATTGAGTAAATGCAAAATCACCAGTCCGATTGATGGAATACTTTTGCTGAAATATGCCGAAATGGGCGAAGTGGCTGGTCTTGGAAAAGCAATTTTTAAAATTGCCGATACAGATGAAATGATTTTGCGTGCGTACGTTACCAACAATCAGTTGACGCAATTGAAAATAGGACAAAAAGTAAAAGTTTTTGCCGATTCGGGAGAAAATGAAATGAAAGAATATGAAGGACGTATTTCATGGATTTCAAGTAAAGCAGAGTTTACTCCAAAAACAATTCAAACCCGCGACGAACGAGCCAACCTTGTTTATGCATTAAAAATCAGTGTGAAAAACAATGGTTTGTTGAAAATCGGTATGTATGGGAATGTAAATTTTTAAGTGACACCAATCCCTAAATGGGAGTTTGAAATACTAAACTTCTTTTATTGCAATTCAAATGGATAAAGATATTCAAAATATTAGTTCTGCAATTCGTTGTGAAGCCATCAGCAAGAAATACGGTAAGATTGAAGCATTGAAAGGAATTAATCTGGATGTAAAACACGGTGAAATTTACGGAATTATTGGACCCGATGGTGCAGGAAAAACAACGCTTTTTAGAATCCTAACTACTTTAATTTTGGCAGATAATGGAACAGCTGCGGTTGATGGCTTTGATGTTGTGAAAGACTATAAAGAAATCAGGAAACGTGTGGGATATATGCCCGGCAGATTTTCGCTCTATCAGGATTTGACAGTGGAAGAAAATCTAAACTTTTTTGCAACAGTTTTCAATACCACTATTGAAGAGAATTACGAATTAGTGAAGGATATTTATCAACAAATTGAACCTTTCAAAAAACGTAGGGTCGGAAAACTATCTGGGGGAATGAAACAAAAACTAGCATTGAGTTGTGCATTGATTCACAAACCAAGTGTGTTGTTTTTAGACGAACCCACAACAGGAGTTGATCCCGTTTCCAGAAAAGAATTTTGGGGAATGTTGAAAAAACTCAAAACTCAGGGAATTACTATTTTAGTATCTACGCCATATATGGACGAAGCTGGATTGTGCGACAGAATTGCTTTAATACAAAACGGCGAGTTTCTAAAAATTGATACTCCCGAAAATATTGTAATGCAATATGAAAACAAACTTTGGGCAGTTCAAAGCGATAATATGCCATCGCTTTTAAGAGATTTACGTGCAAATGAAATGAGTAAAAACTGTTTTGCTTTTGGTGATAAACATCACGTTTCAGTTGATAATGCAGAGTTGGCTTTTGATAGTTTAAGAGAATATCTTGAGAAGAAGAAACATGAGAACATCCAAATTAGTGAAATAAAACCGTCGGTAGAGGATTGTTTCATGTTGTTATCACAAAAATAGAAAGTTTCAAAATGAAAGATGTAATAAATAGTTCAACCGACAATGTGATTGTTGCTGAAAATCTGACTAAGATATTTGGTAATTTTAAAGCAGTTGATAATATTTCGTTTGAAGTGAAAAAGGGTGAAATATTCGGATTTCTAGGAGCAAACGGAGCAGGTAAAACAACAGCTATGCGAATGCTTTGCGGATTAAGTATTCCCACAGCCGGAAAAGGACTTGTTGCAGGTTATGATATCGGAACGCAGACCGAATTGCTAAAGAAAAATATCGGTTATATGAGTCAGAAATTCTCCTTGTACAACGATTTAAAAGTTTGGGAAAATATTGAACTTTTTGCTGGAATTTATGGAATGAATGATCAGGAAATAAAGGGAAAAACCGATGAACTAATGAAAACGTTGAATTTCGAAGATGAACGTAATAAATTAGTAAAATCATTACCATTAGGATTTAAACAAAAACTGGCTTTTTCGGTTTCCATTTTTCATAATCCTAAAGTGGTTTTTCTGGATGAGCCAACAGGCGGTGTCGATCCAATCACACGCCGACAGTTTTGGGAATTGATTTACGATGCTACATCAAAGGGAATCACCGTTTTCGTAACAACACATTATATGGACGAAGCTGAATATTGCAATCGTTTATCCATTATGGTAGATGGGAAAATTGAAGCCTTGGATTCTCCAAAAAATCTCAAGAAGCAGTTTAATGCCAAAAATATGGATGAAGTTTTTCAACAACTTGCACGCAAATCAACTCGTAAAGCAGACTAAAAATGAAACAGTTACTATCATTTATACGTAAGGAATTTTATCATATTCTGCGTGACAAAACTACGATGATGATATTGCTTTTGATGCCAATAATTCAGATAATTTTATTTGGATTTGCACTTACAACAGAAGTGAAAAATACCGAAGTGGTGGTTCTCGTTCCTACAAACGATGAAGCTAGTGCTAGAATCATAGAAAAAATGAATGCAAGCGTTTACTTCGATGTAGTAGCTCAGATTCATAGTACTGATGAAATTCAAGCTATTTTCCGTGATTCCAAAGCAAAATTGATAATGGTTTTTGAAGAAAATTTTGGAGAAAAGTTACTTCAAACCGGAAAAGCTCATATTCAGTTGATTGCCGATGCCACTGACCCTAATGCTGCAACATCCTTTACTTTTTATGCCAACAATATTATTGGTTCGTACCAACAAGAATTAATGGGAGCAAATGCTAATCCATACCAAATTACTCCGGAAGCTAAGATGCTATACAATCCTCAAATGATTGGGGCTTTTAATTTTGTTCCAGGTGTGTTGGGTATGATTATGATTCTTATTTGTGCAATGATGACTTCCATAGCCATAGTTCGCGAAAAAGAAATGGGAACAATGGAAATACTACTTGTCTCTCCAATGAAGCCGATATATACAATACTTTCTAAAATTACGCCCTATTTTGTGTTGTCATTTATCAATTTTGCCACCATTATATTGTTGTCGGTTTATGTGTTGAAAGTGCCAATAGCAGGTAGTTTGATGAGTCTGATTTTTGTTTCGTTCCTCTATATTTTAGTTTCACTTTCGCTGGGTATGTTGGTTTCAACTTTGACAGATTCGCAGCAAGCCGCCATGTTGATCTCGGGGATGGCCTTAATGATTCCTGTGATGTTACTTTCAGGTATGATTTTTCCGATAGAAAATATGCCATGGCCATTACAATGGCTGTCAAATATTATTCCTGCTAAATGGTATATCCTTGCTGTAAAGTCGATTATGATTAAAGGCTTGGGAATTTCATCGGTTCTAAAGGAAGTCGCAATTTTATGTTTTATGTGCTTAGTTTTGATTGTAGTGAGTCTGAAAAAATTTAAAATAAGGTTGGAGTAAGCCCTAACCCCTAAAGGGGAACTTAGTGACTTTTGTCTCTTAGATCGTTTTTAAAATAGAGTTTAAATACCTACAATACTCATACTTCTTACTCCCCTTTAGGGGTTGGGGATTATTTAATTAACTATGATAAAATACTTATTAAAAAAAGAATTTAAGCAAATTCTTCGGAATCCATTTCTTCCGAGATTGATTTTTGCATTCCCGTTTATGGTGTTGTTGATATTTCCCTGGGCGGCCAGTTACGAAATTAAGAATCTGAATTTGAGTGTGGTTGATAATGACCATTCAACATATTCTCAGCAACTTACGCAAAAAATAATCTCGTCGAGTTATTTTAAACTGACCGATGTCTCATCTGATTATAAAAAAGCGTTGAAAAGCATAGAGAAGAATGAATCAGATTTAATTTTAGAGATTCCGGCTAATTTCGAAAAAGATATTATCAACTGTCAAGCTGGAAAAGTAATGATTTCGGCGAATGCTGTGAATGGGATGAAAGGCGGCATTGGACTGACTTATCTTGTAAGTATTGTAAATGATTTTAATGCCGAAATTATTCAAAAATTAATGCCGGTATCGATTGGAAGCAATGCTTTACCTTCTATACATACTGATAGTCAGTATCGTTTCAATCCACAATTGAATTATCGAGTATTTATGGTTCCTGCATTGTTAGTTATGATTTTAACTCTACTAAGCGGATTTCTTCCAGCAATATCCATTGTTTTCGAAAAGGAATTGGGAACAATGGAGCAGATTAATGTGAGTCCCGTGCCTAAAACAACATTTATTTTAGCCAAATTAATTCCTTTCTGGGTTATTGGATTTATAGTTGTAACGATTGGATTTTTTGTGGCTTGGGCAGTCTACGGATTAATTCCAGCTGGATATTTTTCTACTATTTATTTGTTCTCAGCTATTTATATTTTGATAGTTTCAGGATTAGGAATTGTAATTTCCAACTATTCATCAACACTTCAACAGGCCATGTTTATAGTGTTTTTTTTTATGCTGCTGTTTATCATGTTAAGTGGTTTATACACGCCCATCGACAGTATGCCCGAATGGGCAAAGTGGATAGCAGCATTTAATCCTTTGAAGCATTTCATGTTTGTAATGAGATCGGTTTATTTGAAAGGAAGTAACCCTTTGCAAATGATGAATGAATTAATAGCATTAATTAGTTTTGCGATTTTCTTTAATACTTGGGCCGTTTTGAGTTATAAGAAAACAAATTAGCAATGTGTTGATTAGTATGAGAAAGTAATAATCTTCTCAATTTCATTAAAGGCTATCTCAAAAACAAACGAGATAGCCTTTTTATATTATTTTTATTATATTTTTCAACATTTCTATATTACTTTTGTTTAACTAAGTAAACATCATTAAAATGCTGTTTTATTAGAATTTAAACTCAATAAAAAAAATAATTTTCAAGCAATATGAATAATAAATGGACTGTGAATGATATGCCTTCGTTGAAAGCTAAAACCATGATTGTTACTGGTGGTAATAGTGGGTTAGGTTACGAAGCCGTAAAAGCTTTCGCTTCAAAAGGTGCACAAGTGATAATGGCGTGCCGAAACACAAGTAAAGGTGAATTGGCTAAAAAACAAATACTTAGTGAATTTAAAACTGCCGATATTGAAGTTATGAATCTCGATTTGAATGATTTGTCTTCTGTAAAGTCATTTGTGCAAGAATTTAAAAAATCGCATCAACAACTGCATGTTTTGTTAAATAATGCGGGGATAATGATGACTCCTTACGGTAAATCCAAAGATGGTATCGAGGGTCAACAAGCAACAAATCATTTTGCGCATTTTGCACTTACCGGACTTTTGATGGATATTATCCGCACAACGCCAAAAGCAAGGGTGGTGAATGTGAGTAGTATAGCTCACCGGCAAGGTAAAATGGATTTCAATAATTTGCTTTACGAAGCTGGTAAGGATTATTCCCCTATGAAAGCTTATGGGCGCTCGAAATTAGAAAATGTATTATTTACATTTCAATTGCAGAAGTATTTTGAGGAAAATAAAATTGATGCAATAGCCGCAGTGGCTCATCCTGGTGTTTCTAATACCAATTTGTTCAATAATATGGGTGCTAAATGGATGATGACGATTATGAAACCGCTTTTTGGTATGTTTGTGCAGCCAGCTTCGATGGGAGCTTTGCCCGAAATACGTGCTTCGGTGGATGCATCTGTTAAAGGAGGCGAATTTTACGGTCCTGACGGAAATAAGGAAATGAAAGGATATCCAGTTATAGTTCAGCCCGATAAATCAGCTTATAATGAATCTGATGCACCTAAACTCTGGAAATTCTCTGAAGAAATTACCGGAGTTAAATTTAATTGATAATCTACTGACCCTTTAGCTCAAAATTCACCGACCCTTTCGCTCAAAGCGAAGGGGTCGATTATAAACATTTCCATTTCATTCTGAATATTAAAACAAGAAATAATACAAAACTATGGATGAAAGAACTATATCCGGATTTATAGTTGATGTTATACATCAAACAATACGAAAGGGAATTTTGCATTTTCAGAATGCAAAAATTACACAGATCGAATATTCTGAAAATGTTGACAATCAATATATTATTCCTGGATTTGTAGATGCACACATTCATATCGAAAGTTCTATGATGTTGCCTTCGGAATTTGCCCGACAGAGTGTCGGTTTCGGAACCGTAGCTTGTGTTTGTGATCCACACGAAATTGCTAATGTTTGTGGTATTCCTGGGGTCGATTATATGATTGAGAATGCGAAACACGCTCCTTTGAAATTTTATTTTGGTGCTCCATCCTGTGTTCCAGCTACCGAGTTTGATTCGGCAGGTGCAGTGATTAATGCCCAAGATGTAAATCATCTTTTGCAGCGAGAAGATATTCATTTCTTAGCCGAAATGATGAATTACACAGGAGTTGTTGAAAATGATGCAGAAGTTATGCAGAAAATTCAAGCAGCTCATCGACATCATAAGCCTATTGATGGACATGCTCCTGAAATACAAGGTGATGATCTTATTGCTTATGCTAAGGCAGGCATCAGTACCGACCATGAATGTATGACGATAGAGGAAGCAGAGGCCAAGTTGAAATTGGGTATGAAAGTACAGATTCGTGAGGGAAGTGCAGCTAAAAACTTTGATACTTTGCTTCCTTTGCTTCGCAATCACAGCGACAATATCATGTTTTGCTCTGACGATAAACATCCCGATGATTTATTGAAAAATGGACATATCAATACATTGGCACGCAGGGCAATAAGTCAAGGTTACGACCCAATGCAGGTATTGCGTATTTGCTCGCTCAATCCTATTCGACATTATAAACTCGATGTTGGTTTGTTGCAAGTGGGTGATGATGCTGATTTTGTGGTAGTTAATGACTTGGAATCTTTGGAAGTGAAACAGACTTATATCCGAGGAGTAAAAGTGGCAGAGAATAATAAAGCACTTTTCGACAGCTATATTCCGACCGAGTTAATCAATAATTTTCAGGTTGATAAGTTGACCATTGACGATGTAAGAGTAGAGCCGACGGGTGATAAACTGAAAGTTATTATGGTAGATGATGGGCAACTATTTACTCATAGTCAATTAGTTGTACCCAAAATTGAGCATGGAAATTTAGTTTCTGATATTGATCAAGATGTGTTGAAATTGGTGGTTTACAATCGGTATCGGAAAACAAAACCAGCTATTGGTTTTATCAAAAATATTGGTCTTAAACGAGGTGCTTTGGCTTCCACCGTTTCGCACGATAGCCATAATATTGTGGCGGTCGGAACTTCTGATTACGAAATAGTTACTGCCATTAATCATCTTATCGATTGTAAAGGAGGCATATTGGCTTGCGATGGTAAAGAGTTGAATATTTTGCCTTTGCCGGTTGCTGGTTTAATGTCAGCCGATGCGGGTGATGTGATTGCTGCACAATACAAAAAGGTGGACAACATAGTAAAAGCGATGGGTTCAAAGCTTCAATCGCCCTTTATGACAATCGCGTTTATGTCTTTGTTAGTTATTCCAAAATTAAAATTAAGCGACAAAGGATTGTTTGATGGTCGTACTTATTCCTTCACGAATTTGATGGAATAAATTATAAGAACTGCCGATTATCAGAATATTAAAAGAGGATATTCCTGAAATGTTAATTTTCAGGACATCCTCTTTTTTGAAGAATAAATTGTCAGGTTCTATTTTTTTTAATATGTTAAGTTTTATTGAAAAACTGCTTTCTCGCTTAGGTCTTTCACTTTTAAAGCTACTTTTTCTGCTTGCTTTGTAGCATAATCATAAGTAAGCGTGTAGGTTTGCTTTCCAGAATTAAACTCGCTTGTATGGATTACTAAATCCACCGAAGTTTTACCTTCTTTTTTTAAGGATTTCAAATCGAATGATACATACCCCCATTTGTCATAGTTCGCAATATCAGAATTGGCATTGTGTCTGAATTCTAAATGAATTTTTCCATCGGTGTAAGTTTTTGCATTATCACTCACCAAATTAATGTAATGTGTCCGATTGTAGCCCGGATATGCAAATTCAACATTCAAATAATCGCTACCTACCCAAATCCGTTCAATGTGAATATTATCGTTTCCGATGCTGTCCTCAGTTGCAGGGCTGATGTTGAAAATACCTTTTGTAAGCACTTCATACACATCGTTAATCCGAATGTCATGTTTGTACTCACTTCCAGCAGGTTTATTTGATAAAATACTGTAATTCAGTATCACTCTCTGACCATCTTTGGGACGATAATATGAAATCGCCGATGAAGCAGTACGTAGACTAGTTTTATCGTCTAACACAAAATTAAACGAGGTTTCTTGTTTTGGATTGACAACCGTAGCAAAGTTAACTAAATAGTTTTTTGCAGCATCTTCATCTTCGCGATCATTGCACGACCATAGAAATGGAATAACTAATAGTAATAAAAAAATCTTTTTCATAATTGTAATAATTGATAATTGTTAGTAATAAATATTTTTAGTCGCCTGAATAACTCTATTGACTTTTCGTATTTTGTAAAATTTGCCTTTATCAGACAGTAACAAGACGTTTAATTAGAGTGTTATGTTGCATGAGCTAAGCTAAATTCACGTTAAGAATTTTAAAAATATTGACAAAAACTACAATTTGAGGAATTTTCAGACTTTCTGGAACTCAATTGACATCTTTCAAATAATTAAAAATTCATGTTTTAGAATAGACTAAGGCAGCCACCTTATTTTTTTTTTATATATTTGCATGTTGTGCCATAATGCGCAACTCCTGTAAAGAACAGCCATGCAATTTTCCGAGATATTTGGACAACACAATATAAAAAAACGATTGATCCGTACTGTAATTGAACAGCGGATTCCACACGCACAACTTTTTTTCGGATCCGAGGGAATTGGAAAATTAGCCTTGGCTATTGCTTATGCCCAATTTATATGTTGCGAAAATAAGCGAGATACTGATTCGTGTGGCGTTTGTCCTTCCTGCGTTAAATACCGAAAATTAGCTCATCCTGATCTCCATTTTGTATTCCCAGTTATCAAACCTCAGGGCAAGAGTTCGGTAGTTTGCGATGATTTTATTGCTGAATTTCGTGCAAGTATTATTGAAACCCCCTATTTTGGAGTGAATGATTGGTTTGCCAAAATATCAGGAGATGCTAAGCAGGGAATGATTTATGCCAATGAAAGTCAGGAGATTATACGCAAACTAAATCTGAAAACATACGAGTCGGAGTATAAAATAATGATTATTTGGCAGCCCGAAAAGATGAACAATACTTGTGCAAACAAATTGCTCAAAATATTGGAGGAGCCACCCGCAAAAACACTTTTTCTGATGGTTTCTAATTCGCCCGACGAAATAATTACAACCATCTTATCGCGGACTCAACATATTAAAATACCATCGCTTACCGTAGATGATATTGTATTGGCACTTTTGAAAAATCCTGATTTGGAAATTTCTCAGCAAGTTGCGGTTGATATTGCACGAATTTCTGATGGGAGTTATTTATCTGCTTTGTCTATTTTGAGTCAGGATGATGAAAATAAACTCAATTTTGAACGTTTTGTTCTGATAATGCGATTGGCTTGGCAAGTAGGGAATCGGAAAGATCACGCTTCGCTCAAAACTTTGAAAAAATGGTCGGATGATATGGCTGCGGCAAGTATTGGCAGAGAGCGCCAGAAGAATTTTCTATCCTATGCTCAACACATGGTGCGCGAAAATTTTATAATGAATATTCAACAGCCTGATTTAAATTACCTTACAAGCTACGAAGAAGACTTTTCTAATAAATTTTCGCCTTTTATTCACGAGCGGAATGTAGAAGATTTAATGAAGGAGTTTGCATTGGCCGAACGACATATTGAGCAAAACGTAAATGCTAAAATGGTATTTTTCGATTTGGTACTCAAAGTTATCATGCTTTTGAAACGATAAATAGTAGCTTTTCGACCGCTTAATGCAGTCTGACAGATAAATAAATAGCAGCTGTCCGACTGCATTAATCGGTCTTACAGATAAATAAGGAAAAATATTTTTTACTTAACCAATATACACCGATGGGCAACAACTCCCATCAAATTTAAAACAAATAAAAACCAATGGAACAAACCCTAAATAGCGGCGGTTGCAGCATGTCAAGCAAAGGCTCTTGCTGTAATTCACGACAAAAACTCAGCGTACACGATTGGCTGTCCGACTTACCCGAAACAATAAAAGATACAGATTTTGTGGAGGTTCAGTTTAAAAATACACGTAAGTCTTATTTTTTAAATAGTACAAAAATTCAACTCGAAAAGGGTGATATTGTTGCTGTTGAATCATCACCTGGTCACGATATTGGTGCAGTTACACTCGTAGGACGATTGGTGTTGCTACAAATGCAAAAGAATAATTTTGATCCTACTAAGTTAGAGGTTAAAAGAGTTTACCGCAAAGCCAAAGATACTGATATCGAAAAATTTAATGAGTCGAAAGGCAAAGAGCAAGTTACAATGATTAAGGCTCGTCAGATAGCCGAGAGTTTAAAATTGAACATGAAAATTGGTGATGTAGAGTTTCAGGGCGATGGCAACAAAGCGATTTTTTACTATATAGCCGACGAAAGAGTCGATTTCAGACAATTAATCAAGGTTTTTGCTGAGACTTTTAGAGTTCGTATTGAAATGAAACAAATCGGTGCTCGACAAGAAGCCGGACGAATCGGCGGTATTGGATCGTGTGGACGAGAACTTTGTTGCTCAGGTTGGTTGACGAATTTCAACTCAGTATCAACTACTTCGGCACGCACTCAGGATATTTCGCTCAATCCGCAGAAATTAGCAGGACAATGTGGAAAACTCAAATGTTGTATGAATTACGAGGTCGATTCTTATACCGATGCACTCAAAGATTTTCCTTCGAAAGAATTACAGCTCGAAACAAGAGATAATACTTTTTATTATTTCAAAGCGGATGTTTTCAAAGCTTTAATTTCCTATTCTACTTCACCTACTTTTGGAGCTAATATCCAGATTATAACTACTGAGAGAGCCAAAGAAGTGTCGTCGATGAACAAAAGAGGTATTAAGCCCGATCTGCTTGAAGAAATAGTTGATAATAGTGACAAACCAGTCACTGTCGATTACGAAAATGTGGTAGGTCAGGACAGTTTGACTCGTTTTGATACGGCCAAAAAGCGTCCAGCCAAACCAAGTCCCAAACGCAACATTCGACCTCAATTAAACAAAGAGGAGAAAGGCGAGAACAAAAGTAGTAATCCTCGATTAATTAAAAAGAATGATCAAAATAAGGAATAAGGGTTTAATAATTTTGGTTTTTTCAGCCATTTTAGCTTCGTGTTCTCAACCCGCAGTTTTCAGCGAATACAAAAGTGTAGACCTAAAGGGTTGGAATAAAGACAGTAGTTGTGTTTTTGATGTAAATATCGAAAATGCAACTATTGCTTACGATGTTTTTGTAAATGTCAGAAACGTAGGTGAATATCCACATCAGAATTTATGGCTTTTTATTCAGAAAATGGCTCCTGATAGTACGATTAGCAATGATACCATCAACTTTTTTTTAGCTGATAATAGAGGAAAGTGGTTAGGCTCAGGGATTGGTTCAGTATATGAAATGCCGGTTCTTTATCAACAAAAATTGAAATTTTCAAGCTCTGGAAAATTTCATTATGAGATATTTCAGGGAATGCGTGATACTTTATTGTTGGGAATCAGCGATATCGGACTGAGAATTGAAAAAGCCGAATAAGAATTGTAATAGATATTAATTCAACATCAGAATATTTTGGGTAAAAATAAAATGGCAAAATTTGCCGATTTGGAGACTTTTCCACATGTTTTTCAGGTTAAGGCTCAGGAAATAAGACAAGATTTGCAATTTGAAATGCAGGGTAGGTGGAACGAAATGTTTTTCGGTAATAATAATCCGATTGTACTCGAATTAGGTTGCGGCAAAGGTGAATATACAGTTTCACTGGCACGGCTCTTTCCTGAAAAAAACTTTATAGGTGTTGATATTAAAGGAGCACGACTTTGGACAGGTGCCAAAGATGCACACTTATCTGGATTGAAAAATGTTGCATTTCTGCGCACCAATGTGGAAATGATAAATCATTTTTTCGGATACAACGAAGTGGATGAAATTTGGCTGACGTTTCCTGATCCACAAATGAAAAAACTTACTAAAAGACTTACTGCCACTAACTTTATGGCTTTATATCAGCAGTTTGTTAAGCCGGAGGGTTTGATACATTTGAAAACGGACAGCAATTTTATGTATACTTACACGCAAGAAATGATAAAAGCCAACAGTTATGCTGTCAATCAAAACATTGCTGATTTGTACGCTCAAAGTGAAATTGATGAAATACTGAATATTAAAACTTATTATGAACAACAATGGCTTAGTCGTGGTTTAACTATCAAGTATTTGCAATTTGTACTTAGTAATCGTAATCAATTTATTGAACCAGATATTGAAATTGAACATGATAGCTATCGAAGTTTCGGAAGAAATCAACGGCAGAATGAAGAAGAAAGTAGTGAGTAGTTTGTAGTCGGTAGTAAGAAGTGGGTAGTGGAAATCTCCCTTAACCCTTCAATTTCTGTACGACTTAACACTCAATCTTTTAATCCCAAACCTCGAACCTTTCAAATTCCAAATGGAGTACTCGACATTCTAAATAGAACATAAAACATTAAAAAACTGCGTCTTATTCCCCCTGTAGGGGTTAGGGGGGCAGCACTAAACACTTATAACATGACTTTATATCCGCAATTAGTAATAGATGCACTGAAACATGTACGATATCCTGGAACAGGAAACGACATAGTTTCTTCGGGAATGGTACAGGATAATATTCGTATCGATGCTAACAAGATTAGTTTTTCACTTATTTTTGAGAAACAAAACGACCCATTTACCAAGTCGGTGGTAAAAGCTGCCGAGCAGGCTATTTTGACTTACATTGGTGAAGATATTGACATTAAAGGAAATATCGAAGTCCAATTAAAGGAAGTGCCAAAACCCAAACCAACTAAGGCTTTGCCAGATGTGAAGAATATCATCGCAGTCTTTTCGGGCAAAGGTGGCGTAGGTAAATCAACCGTTTCTTCCAATTTAGCCATTGCTTTGGCCAAACTCGGTTATAAAGTAGGACTGTTAGATGCTGATATTCACGGACCTTCGATGCCAAAAATGTTTGGTGTGGAAGACGCCCGACCAGCAACTGAAGAAATTGATGGGAAACAATTTTTAATACCTATTGAAAAATATGGTGTTAAATTGCTTTCAATCGGCTTTTTTGTCGACCCAGAAAATGCCTTGGTTTGGCGTGGAAGTATGGCCAGCAATGCCTTGAAACAATTAATTACAGATGCTCATTGGGGTGAACTCGATTATTTTGTAATGGATTTACCACCCGGAACAGGTGATATTCAATTGACTTTGGTGCAAACCTTAGGCATTACAGGTTCTATCGTAGTAACCACGCCTCAGGATGTGGCTTTGGCGGATGCCCGCAAGGGAATCAATATGTTTACTGGCGATAAAGTAAATGTTCCAGTTTTGGGGTTGGTCGAAAATATGGCTTGGTTTACACCTGCCGAACTGCCTGAAAATAAGTATTATATCTTTGGTAAAGAAGGTGGAAAACGATTGGCCGAAGAATTCAATATCCCATTGTTGGCTCAAATTCCGTTGGTTCAAGGTATTCGTGAACAAGGTGATGCGGGTAGACCAGTTGCAGTTGATTCTGATACTATTTTAGGCCTGACTTTCAGAAATTTTGCTGAAAAAGTAGTGGAAAAAGTAAATTACAGAAATGATAATTTTGACGCAACTAAAAAAGTTGAAATGCAAAAATAATTTTTTTGTTAGGAGATTAAATGATACGATAAAAGCTGAAAACCAAATTTTTACACGAAATACTAATACTTGATTCAATGTCGTTAAGTTAAGAATTTAGATTTTACAGAATAAACTTTCCCGTAGGGAATTAATCTCAATAGAAAAAATTCGGTACAAAAATACGATTCCACGTAGTGGATAAATAAGTTAATTCCCTACGGGAAATCAAACAGATTTTCTAATTTAAAACTATGGTTATTAATGTCCTACGGACAATTTCTTATACTATCACTAACTAAACGACATTGATTCATGATTTTAAATTATATATGGGTTGGATTTATTTTGGTGGCTTTTGTAGTCGCTATTTTTCAGTTGATTTTCTTTGGAAACACACAGATTTTCACCGATATTATTCAAGCCGCATTTGGCTCAGCCAAGACTGGATTTGAAATTTCGCTTGGACTTACTGGCGTGCTTGCCATGTGGTTGGGAATAATGAAAGTGGGCGAAAAAGGTGGAGTGATTCAAGTATTTGCAAGATTAGTAGCTCCTTTCTTTTCCAAAATACTGCCCGATGTTCCTAAAAATCATACTTCACTTGGGAGCATTTTTATGAATGTTTCTGCCAATATGTTAGGGTTGGACAATGCCGCAACTCCCATGGGCTTGAAGGCAATGAAGGAGCTTCAAGAAATAAATCCTGACAAAGAAACTGCCTCCAATCCGATGATTATGTTTCTGGTTCTCAACACGGCTGGACTGTGTTTAATTCCAATTAGTATCATGGTTTATCGTGCCCAACTGGGTGCAGCGAACCCAGCTGATGTTTTTCTTCCCATTTTGATAGCTACTTTTATAGCTGCTATTACTGGACTCATTACGGTTGCTATTTATCAAAAAATCAATCTTTGGGATAAAACAATCATGGGTACCTTAGTTGGTTTATCCGTATTTATTGCTGGAGTTATATTTTTGTTGAGTAGACTTACCAAAGATCAAATTGCAGAATACTCTTCGCTGACTGCCAACCTTTTATTATTCGGAATTATCATCACTTTTATATTGATGGCAGTAATCAAAAAAGTGAATGTGTACGAATCGTTTATCGAAGGTGCGAAAGAAGGTTTTCAAGTGGCAGTAGGCATTATTCCTTATTTAATTGCTATCTTGGTTGCCATTGGGATTTTTAGGGCTTCGGGAGCCATGGATATGCTTATTTCTGGCATTACTTGGCTCGTAAGTTTAACTGGTTTGAATACCGATTTTGTTGGTGCATTGCCTACTGCATTGATGAAACCACTCAGTGGTAGCGGGGCAAGGGGAATGATGGTAGATGCAATGACCTTGCATGGAGCTGATTCATTTGTTGGGAGATTGTCCTGTATTATTCAGGGTTCTACCGATACAACCTTTTATATTTTAGCGGTCTATTTTGGTTCGGTTGGTATCAAAAATACACGTTATGCACTCACTTGCGGGCTCATTGCTGATTTTGTAGGGATAGTTTCGGCCATTTTATTGGGATATTTATTTTTTCATTAAGGTTTACATTTTTACTTGTAGTTTATGGAAAAGATTTATTATTCGATTTCGGAAGTGGCTGAAATGTTCAACGTGAACTTATCCAATTTGAGGTATTGGGAAAAGGAATTTCCACAGCTTAAACCGAAGCGAAATGCTAAAGCGACCCGTTTTTACAGCAAGGAAGATATTCAGATAATCAAAAAAATAATTTTTTTGGTAGAAGATCAAAAATTAACCTTGGAAGGTGCTAAACGCAAAATGAGTGAGAAAAAAGATGTGGTTGCAAAACAACAAGAGCTTGTGGAGCGTTTAAAAAACATTCGAAGCGAATTGAAAGGTATAGCGGATGCTTTATCGTGAATTCAATTTGGATAAAAACAAGTGCTTAAATTATAATGTGTTGATAATTAATTATATTGATTTATGAAAAAAAGTTTTTTAGTGTTATTTGTGGTTTTTATTGGTCTGTCTTTGACACAACTTGAAGCTAAACCAAAGAATGTTATTTTTATGATTGGCGATGGCATGGGTCTTTCGCAAGTGTATGCCGGAATGGTTAAAAATAACAATAAACTTGAAATAGAAAGATGTCCTATTATTGGCTTCTCTAAAACCTATTCTGCCAGTCATTTTACTACCGATTCAGGTGCAGGTGGAACAGCTTTGGCTTGCGGTGTGAAAACAAAAAATGGGATGATAGGGATGAATCCTGATTCTGTTGCCGTTGAATCAATTCTCGAATTGGCCGAAAAAAATAAACTTGCAACCGGTATGGTTGTAGCTTGTGCTGTAACTCACGCTACTCCGGCCTCATTCATTGCACATCAGGTAAGTAGAAAAATGGATGATGAAATTGCTGCTGATTTTTTGAATACAGATATCGATGTATTTATCGGCGGTGGACGGAAAAGCTTTGAAAAAAGAATAGACGGACGCAACTTAACGGATGAATTAAAAGCTAAACAGTATCAAATTGCTTATACTTTGGATGATGTAAAAGCTGTGAAATCTGGAAAATTAGCAGGGCTTTTATACTATGATCAAAATCCAGGAATGCCTGAACGTGGAAAGATGTTGCCAGAATCGACAGTGGCAGCACTCGATATTTTGGATAATAACAAAAAGGGTTTTTTCCTGATGATCGAAGGTTCACAAATTGACTGGGCAAGCCATGATAATAATGCAGATCAAGTAATCCGTGAGATGCTAGACTTTGACGAAACTATTGGTAAAGTACTCGATTTTGCGAAAAAAGATGGTAATACTTTGGTTATAATTACTGCCGATCATGAAACTGGCGGTTTTACAATACCTTCAGGCGATATGAAAGCTGGAACTATCAAAGCTGCTTTTTCAACTAAGGGTCACTCTGGAACGCCTGTCCCAATTTATGCTTATGGTCCTGGTGCTGAAAATTTTGGTGGTTTTATGGAAAATACAGCTATGTTTGGAAAAATAAAGAAATTGTTGAAATTGAAGTAATTAGTAAGTAAATACTTCTTGAAAAAAGCTCCGAAAGTTTCAACTTTCGGAGCTTTTTTAGTTTGTAAAAGGTCGCCGATAAGTACAACCAGCTTTCCATTCGCTACAACCGTAGGCAGTATTGCCTTTTAATATATGTCCTTTTCCGCATAGTGGGCAAATTTCCTCTTGTTTTGGACTTTCAACAACGTTTCTTGTTTGAATTTGTGAGTTGTCGCATTTTACGTTATACACAATTTGAGTCAGCATTTCTTTAAGCTCGTTCAAAAATGTAGCTGCTTCATATTCTCCCTTTTCAATCTGACGCAGCTTTTTCTCCCAAAGTCCTGTCAATTCAGCCGATTTAAGTAACTCTTCTTTGATGATTAAAATCAAATTAATTCCAGTATTAGTCGGAATTAGATTTTTCTTTTCCTTCCGTACATATTCGCGTTTGAATAAGGTTTCAATGATAGCGGCACGGGTCGAAGGTCGACCAATTCCGTTTTCTTTTAACGCATCACGCAGTTCATCGTTATCCACTAATTTTCCTGCTGTTTCCATGGCTCGCAGCAAAGTCGCCTCGGTATAGGGTTTTGGAGGTGAGGTGAATTTTTCGGCCAAAGTTGGTTCATGTGGTCCAGTTTCGCCTTTTACAAAGAGAGGTAAAGTACTTTCTTCCTCCTCGTTTTCGTCGTCGGTTTTTGCTTTATCAAACACAACTCGCCAACCTGGTTCTAAAATTTGTTTTCCAGTAACTTTAAATTCCACCTTATTGGCTTCACCCAACACTGTTGTGGTCGAAATTTTACATTCTGGATAAAAATTGGCGATAAATCGGCGAGCTACCAAATCAAAAACTCGGTTTTCATTTTCACTCAATGCAGTAGGATTTACTCCAGTAGGTATTATGGCGTGGTGATCAGTTACTTTGGCGTTGTCGAAAACTTTCTTGGTCTTTGGAATTTTTCCAGCTAAAATTGCAGCTGTAAGTTGTGAATATCCTTTTAAACCTTGTAAAATCTCAGGAATTTTGGGATATATATCATCGGTCAAATAAGTGGTATCTACACGTGGATAGGTCGTAACTTTCTTTTCGTATAAGGTTTGAATCGTTTTCAAAGTCTCATCTGCTGAAAAACCAAACTTTTTGTTACATTCCACCTGCAAAGAAGTAAGGTCGAACAAGCGTGGAGCCGATTCTGTGCCTTTCTTAGTGCTGATATCGGTTATTTCAAAATCAGCATTTTTCACCGATTCTAAAAAATCTGACCCTTCTTCAACACTTGAAAATCGTCCTTTCGTAACGGAAAAAATCGTATCTCGATACAAAGTTTTCAATTCCCAATAAGCTTCGGGTTTGAAATTTTGTATTTCGAGATGTCTGTTGACAATCAATGCCAATGTAGGTGTTTGTACTCGTCCGATAGAAAGAACTTGCCGATTTTGACCGTACTTCAAGGTATAAAGCCTTGTGGCGTTCATACCAAGCAGCCAATCGCCCATTGCCCGCGAAAGTCCTGCTTCATAAAGGTGTTGGTAATCTGATTGGTCTTTGAGTTTCTTAAAACCTTCGCGAATAGATTCTTCGGTCAACGATGAAATCCACAAACGTTTGACAGGGCATTTGCAAAGTGCTTTTTGTAAAACCCAGCGTTGTATTAATTCGCCTTCTTGTCCGGCATCACCACAATTTATCACTTCATCTGCTGTACTTATTAATTTCTCAATGACCCCAAATTGCTTCATAATACCGCTGTCGTTCATTACTTTAATGCCGAATCGCTGCGGAATCATAGGTAATTGACTGAGTGCCCACGATTTCCATTCGGGCTGATATTCCTGAGGTTCTAATAGGCCGCACAGATGTCCGAAAGTCCAGGTAACCTGATAGCCATTTCCTTCTATATAGCCATCTCTACGAGTTTTGGCTCCTAAAACTTCAGCAATATCGCGCGCCACGCTTGGTTTTTCGGCAATGCAAACTATCATGAATGATGAGTGAGTGTTTAGTTTAATTTACAATAATGTATTTACAAAAGTACTCAAAATATATTCTCATCGGCTTTGTTTCATCTGCCTTTTACAAAAGATTTTCGTAATTTCTTGAATGTCAAATTATTGTTAAGATGATTAATTCATAAGTATATTTTTCACATGATTATTTGCTATATTTATTATTGAGGGTAAATTGATAAATAAATGTCGGTAAATTGAAAAAAATATTTTGTTAATGTTTGGCAGTAATTTAGATTTTGTATCTTTGTGGAATTAAACCCGAAAATTTGTAATTAGCATAAATTTGTATGGATTTAATTTTTCATTTATTTGTTTGTATTTCAAGAAATCAAATCAATTAGATATATAATATTCAAGAATTAGTTTTATGGAAGATTTAAATGCCATTGTACAACAAGTTGTGCAAGTATCACCAATTATGAAAGTGTTTCGGATTGCTCCGCTGGGTTGGGAATTGCCCGATTTTAAACCGGGTCAGTTCGTAGCCATAGCTTTGCCACCGTCAAGTCCTAAATGTGCCGAAGCTACCGAAGAACCCGTTGAACCTGATCCTGAAAAGCTAATTAAAAGAGCTTATTCTGTTGCATCATCTAATCTATCGAAGGATTATGTTGAACTTTACATCACTTTGGTACATTCAGGATCACTCACCCCACGCCTATTTAACTTGAATATCGGGGATAAAATCTGGTTAGGTAGCAAGTTTGTAGGTATGTTTACGCTCGATCAAATAGATGAAAACCAGAATATTGTATTAATTGGTACTGGTACTGGTGTAGCACCTTATATGAGTATGTTGCGTACGGATGCCCTTCACCGAAAAGGTAATATATTGGTAATTCATGGTGCGTCCAATTCATGGGATTTGGGCTATTCTTCTGAATTGAATTTGTTACAAAGCATTGCCCCACGTTTCCGTTATATTCCTACAATTACTGTTCCGCAAAAAGAATTTTCTCCATGGCAAGGTAGAACAGAATTTATTCAGGAAATTTGGGAAGATGGTTCTGTTGAAAAATTATGGGGTTTTAAACCAACTGCCGAAAACACACACATTTTCCTTTGTGGTAATCCTAATATGGTGAATGGAATGATAGAACATCTTGAAGAAGATGGTTTTGTAGAACATACACGCAAAGTAAGCGGACAAATTCACGCTGAAAAGTTTAGTTGATTTATTTTGTAGTGGCTAAAATCTCCTTGTTTGTGGACTTTTAGCCATAATAGATATCAAAATACTAATTGCCCGGACTGTAATTTTGCATTCCGGGTATTTTTTTCATCTCAGAGCTTTCTATTGATTAAAAAAAGAATAGTTATCTTTGCAATTCTATTTGAATTAGAAAGAATTACACCAAATAATCACTCGTATGGAAGAACTTACCCTAATAACACCCACTTTTCTTTTTTCGGCTATTTCCTTGCTGTTATTGGCTTATACCAATCGATTTTTGTCTTATGCTCAATTGGTTAGAACACTCAAAGACCAATATATGGAACATAAATCAGCGGTTACCAAAGCCCAAATCCTAAATCTCAGAAGGCGACTGTACCTAACCCGAAATATGCAATTGTTTGGCGTTGCAAGTTTATTACTTTGCGTAGCTACCATGTTTATGATTTACGTAGGCTGGCAAATTTTAGCTGTTTATGTTTTCGGAATTGCGTTGGGCTTATTAATTGTTTCGCTGAGTCTGACAGTTGCCGAGATACGAATTTCTGCAAAATCACTTGAAATTCATTTAGGGGATATGGAGAAGGTGGAGGAGTAGGCTGAGGCTGAGGCGAGGGCAAAGGAAACAAGTAGACAAGGAAACAAAAGAAATTTAATCTTCAAACTATTTAACCAACTGTAATTATGAACAAAGGATTTATTCGCGTTGCGGCAGCAATTCCTGAATTAAGGGTGGCCGATTGTGCTTTTAATGTTAGTAAAATTGCCGAATTACTTCACAAAGCTGAGGACGAAAAGGTTCAAGTGGTTTGTTTTCCAGAACTTGCCATTACGGGTTATACTTGTGCGGATTTGTTTTTCCAACAACAATTATTGTCCGATGCTGAGAAAGCCCTGAATGACTTGCAGTTAATTACCTACAAAACTACGGCAGCTGCCATTGTTGGTATGCCTATTCGCCATAATAATCAACTTTTTAATGCGGCGGTTGTACTTCAAAAAGGACGAATTCTAGGAGTTGTGCCAAAAACTCATTTGCCCAATAACAATGAATTTTACGAAAAACGTTGGTTTAGTTCTTCTAAACAATCAGCTGTAAATGAGATTAGTATTTGTGGCGAAACCGTTCCTTTTGGAATCGATATTTTATTCAATGATGATAGTTTTTCTTTTGCAATAGAGATTTGCGAAGATCTTTGGGTACCAATACCACCCAGTTCGCAACATGCTATGCATGGAGCAGAAGTAATTTTCAACCTTTCAGCTTCCAATGAGTTAATTGGTAAACATCTTTACTTGCGCCAACTTATAGAGCAACAGTCGGCTCGATGCAATGCTGCTTATGTGTATTCATCGGCTGGTCATGGAGAATCAACTACCGATGTAGTGTATGCCGGAAATGCTATTATTGCCGAAAATGGACAAATAATTGCTTCTTCTGAGCGTTTTTCATTTGAACCTCAACTTATTGTTTCTGAAATAGATATTGAAAAATTACAAGCCGATAGAATCAGAAATACAAATTTTACGAACGATATTAATGAAATAAATTATAGAAAAGTAAATATTGATGAAGCTCATTTTGTTGAATTCGATTTGACAAGGGTTTTTAATAAACATCCTTTTGTGCCATCACTCCATCAAAGAGATGCAAGTTGTAAGGAGATTTTCTCCATTCAAGTGGGTGGCTTGGCCAAACGTTGGCTGCATACCAAAGCTCAATCTTTGGTTTTAGGCATTTCTGGTGGTTTGGATTCTACGCTTGCTTTGTTAGTGTGTGTAAAAACTGCTGATAAGTTGGGTTTTGATCGCAAAAGGATTCTGGGTGTTACGATGCCAGGTTTTGGTACTACCAATCGTACTTATAACAATGCCCTGAATTTAATGAAAGCTTTAGGAATTACTTTACACGAAATTTCAATTGAAGCGGCGTGTGTTCAGCATTTTACTGATATAGAACACGATATATCGGTAAAAGATGTAACTTACGAAAACACGCAGGCTCGGGAACGCACACAAATTTTAATGGATTTGGCCAATAAACACCAAGGATTTGTAATTGGGACGGGCGATTTGTCTGAAATGGCTTTGGGTTGGGCAACTTACAATGGCGATCACATGTCGATGTATGCAGTGAATAGTGGTATTCCAAAAACCTTGGTTAGGTATTTGGTGGATTGGGCATCACAGCAATTGGACAGCGATTCTAAACAAATCTTGCAGGATGTGCTCGCTACGCCAGTTAGTCCAGAATTATTACCAGCTGACCAAGATGGCAAAATTTCCCAAAAAACAGAAGATTTGGTAGGTCCTTATGAACTTCACGATTTCTTTTTATATTATTTTGTACGTTTTGGTTTTTCGCCCGAAAAGATTCTATTTCTTGCTAAAAATGCTTTTAGTGAAAATTATGAAGATGCAATCATCGAAAAATGGCTGAGAATCTTTGTAAAACGTTTCTTTTCACAACAATTTAAACGCTCGTGTATGCCCGACGGCCCTAAGGTTGGTTCTATAAACCTTTCGCCCAGAGGTGATTGGAGAATGCCGAGCGATGCTATTAGTTTTAATTTTTAGTTGGATTACCTAAATCCCTGTTTGTTTTAATTTTAAAAAAAGATACTCATGTTTTCAGAAGTCTATTACGGAAATACCTTACAGAATTGGATTATATCATTTGCAATTATTGTTGGGGCAGTTTTGTTGAATAAAATAACTGTTCTATTAAATAAACATGTAATTAAACGGTTTACGAGTAAAACAAAGAACAGACTCGATGATATTTTGTTTTCGATGCTCGAAGCACCTGTTTTATTGGGGATTATGTTGCTCGCAATTTGGATAGCTGCCAGCAGATTGGAATTACATCCGAATGTTGATGCTTTTTTCTCAAAATCGTATCAATTCCTCATTGTATTAAACATTACTTGGTTTGTAGTTAGGTTTATAAATGCTATGATTCAGGAATATCTTGTTCCAGCGGCAGCCGACGAAAAATCTTATAAATACTTAGATAGTACAATTCTCCCAATTATATCTCGAACGGTATTAGGTATCTTTTGGGTAATTGGTGTAGTAATGGCACTCCGTAATGTGGGTGTAGATGTGGGTGCATTAATTGCCGGTTTGGGAATTGGAGGATTGGCTTTTGCATTAGCTGCTCAGGATACTATCAAAAATATTTTCGGTGGAATAACAATATTTACCGATCGTCCGTTCCGGATTGGTGACCGTATCAAAGTAGATGGTTTTGATGGCTTTGTTGAGGATATTGGTATCAGAAGTACGCGCATTCGTACGCTCGAAAGGCGTTTGGTAACTATTCCTAACTATAAAATAGTGGAAGCTTCCATTGAAAACATTACTGAGGAACCTATGCGTAGAGTTCTTATGAATATTGGGTTGACTTACGATACCACGCCTGAAAAGATGAACCAAGCTTTGTCGATTCTGCGAAATATGCCAAACATAATTGTAGGAGTTGATACCGAAGTGGTGGCTGTTTTTAGCAGTTTCGCAAGTTTTTACCTGGAGGTTAAATTTATTTTTTGGGTTAAAAAAGGTTCTGACATTATGATGGTTCCTTCGGATGTAAATATGGAAATCCTTAGAGCATTTAATGAAGCTCAGTTTAACTTTGCCTTCCCAACGCAGACTGTTTATCTCGAAAATCAACAAACAAATACAACAGAAAAGAATTTGGAATTGTAAAAAAACTAAATAAGGGCGGGTCTCGCTCTAAGATTTGATAATAATTACAGCTTCGAAAGCTAGCTTTCTGTTTTTTTTGTTATTTTTGTCAGTCCATGTCAAATTTTCAGTTTAAACAAAATTATTAATATGCAACCTACGGAAATCCAAGCAGTAAAGCAACGTTTCGGAATTATTGGAACATCAGATTTGCTGAATAGATCCATTGATATTGCCGTTCAGGTAGCTCCCACCGATTTGTCGGTGTTGATTACCGGTGAAAGTGGTGTCGGAAAAGAGAATTTCCCTCAAATAATTCATCATTATAGCCATCGCAAACATGGCCCTTATATTGCTGTAAACTGTGGTGCAATTCCCGAAGGAACTATTGATTCGGAACTGTTTGGACACGAAAAAGGTTCATTTACAGGAGCAACTGCCGACCGAAAAGGATATTTTGAAGTAGCCGATGGAGGAACAATTTTCTTAGATGAAGTCGGTGAATTGCCGCTTTCAACCCAAGTGCGTTTGTTACGAGTGCTCGAAGCTGGTGAATTTATCAAAGTTGGTTCATCGAAAACTCAGAAAACAAATGTTCGAGTAGTTGCTGCTACCAATATGAATATGGCTACAGGTACTCGTGATGGAAAGTTTCGTGAAGATTTGTATTACAGACTTAATACTGTACCTATTGCCATTCCACCCTTGCGTGAGCGAAAAGAAGATATTGTGTTGTTGTTCAGAAAGTTTGCATCCGATTTTGCCGAGAAGTATCACATGCCTTCTATCAAACTTACCGACGATGCTAAAGTGCTTTTAACTAATTATTATTGGAATGGTAATGTACGCCAACTCAAGAATATAACCGAACAAATATCTGTGATAGAACAGCAACGAGAAATAAATTCAACTATCCTTAGAAACTATTTGCCTAAGGATGAGATGGAAAGATTGCCTGCTATTTTTTCCGGATCTGGACGTGATAGTAAGTCATTTAATAGCGAGCGGGAAATTTTGTATCAAGTTTTGTTTGATATGAAAAATGATATGAACGACCTCAAAAAACTCGTTCATGATATAATAAAAGGACAAGTACCTGTTAAAGCTGATTTGGAGAAACATTTTCCTTCTTCAATTTTAACACACAAGGACAGTATATATCAAGCACCTGTTGTAAATCCTGATTACATGAGCGATAGCATAAATCGAGATAAAAATCAGTATGGAGTTAACAATCAGGATGTTATTGACGATTATGAAGATGCCGAGGAATACCACGATGAGGATACAATACAAAAAACATTGAGTCTGGAAGATATGGAGCGGCAAATGATTAAACTGACTCTCGAAAAACACAGAGGTCGCCGCAAATCGGCTGCTGAAGAATTAAAAATTTCCGAACGAACTTTATATCGTAAAATAAAAGAATATGGAATTGAGTAATCGAAGTAATAAAAAACTTCGTGTTTATAACTATTTATATATCAGAATTGTTACAATCATTACAATTGCTTTTTTGTTTAATTCTTGTACTATTGCGTATAAATTCAATGGTGCTTCAATAGATTATACGAAAACAAAATCTATATCAATTGCCGATTTTATAAATACTGCAGAGTTAGTTTATGCACCTTTGTCGCAGGAATTTTCAGAGAAATTACGCGATTTGTATGCTAGAAGTACAAGACTTCAATTGCTGAAAAAAAGTGGCGATATGCATATCGAGGGCGAAATAGTTGATTATGAATTGACTCCAATGGCCATTAGCGCAGATACTTATGCTTCGAAAACCAAACTTACAGTTACGATAAACGTGCGGTTCACTAACAGTAAAAGTCCCGAAGATGATTTTGAAAAGAAATATTCTGCTTACCAAGTTTTCGATAGCAATAGTCAACTAAATGAAATTCAGGATGATCTTCTTAAAGATATTATTGCTGAAATAACTGATATTATTTACAACGATACAGTGGCCAAATGGTAATAAACCCTTAAATCAATTGCTATGAACCAAAGCGAATTTTTCTCCATTGTAAAAAATCCAGCAAATGTAAAAGCATCACATATTGCCGAATTGAAAGAAATGATTGCCTTTTATCCCTATTTTGTACAGCCTAAAGTGTTGTTGGCAAAGGCTTTGCACCTATCTAATAGCGTGCATTCACAGAAGTTCATCGATAGCGTAGCATTTTATTATTCCGACCATCGTTGGTTGTTTTATTATCTTAATCCAGAAAAAATTATTAATACTGATATTTTTAGACACGAAAGAACTCCAAAATTTGGTGGAAATTACTTCGATCTGTTAAAAATAACAGAAGCTGAGGGTGGCGATTCAAAGCAAAGTTTGAAGAATTTGGCAGAAAGATTAAAAATCGCCCGCGAAGAAGTGCTTAAAAAGCATGAACATGTCGATAATAGCTCTGATCCACAGCCTCAAATTCGGAATACGGTTCATATCCCGACACCTGATTATTTCAAAGTTAGCGATGATCAAGTAGAAATCGATTCTGAAATAACAGAAGAAAATGCCAAAAAATTGATTCGAGAGAAAGAATACACAAAAGCAATAGAAATTTTGAAGAAATTAAATTTGATAAATCCGAAAAAAAGTATTTACTTTGCAGACCAAATTCGATTCTTAGAAAAAGTAATCATAAATTCAAAAAAATAAACATATTATGTACATTCTTTTCACCATTCTGATTGTTATTGCTTCCATTTTACTCACATTGATTGTATTAGTACAAAATTCAAAAGGTGGTGGATTATCAGCAGGTTTTTCATCAACGAACCAGATTATGGGAGTTCGTAAAACAACTGACTTTCTCGAAAAAACCACATGGACTTTGGTAGCATTCGTTATTGTTTTATCAGTAGCATCAGTTGCAGTAAACAGACCAGACGTTAGTGCTAACGAATCGCAGATTAAGAACCAATATCAAAATGCTCAAAAAGCGGAACCTGGCGTAGTAGCTCCTAATTTTGGCGAAAACCCAGAAGCAGCACCACAAGAAGCGCCACAAGCAGCACCAGCAAAAAAATAATTTTTGCGGGAAACAATATTAATAGCGTATCAAAATTGTTTTGATACGCTATATTTTTTTCCAGAATATAACGGATATGAATTTTATAGATATTGTTGATTATACAGGAACTTTTGCTTTCGCAATCAGTGGTATTCGACTAGCATCGGGCAAACAGTTCGATTGGTTTGGAGCTTATGTGGTAGGACTGGTAACTGCCATCGGAGGTGGAACAACCCGCGATTTATTGCTCGACGTAACCCCTTTTTGGATGTTACAACCTTCCTATATAATTATTACCGGAATTGCTCTAGTTGCTGTAATTCTTATGGGACAGAAGATGAAACGGTTCAATAATGCTTTCTTTATTTTCGATGCTATTGGTTTAGGTCTTTTCGTTGTTGTAGGCATTGAGCGGAGTATTGAAGCTGGTTTTCCTTTCTGGGTAACTATTATTATGGGAATGATAACTGGTTCGGTGGGAGGTATAATAAGAGATATTTTAATCAATGAATTACCGCTGATTTTCAGAAAAGATATATATGCATTGGCTTGTGTTTTTGGTGGTATTGTATTCTATTCCTGCGCTTTACTTAAATTGCCAATAGAAATGAGCCAAATACTATGTGCTGCTTCCGTTATTTTAGTTCGTGTGCTGGCTGTTAAGTATCATTGGAGTGTTCCGGTACTTAAAAGCCGTGAAAAATAATTTGTTGCATTTTCTTTTTTCTTTTATCTTTCAACTACTTATCCTATGTTACAAATTGACGAAACTATTGTAAGTTTCGATTTATTAGATGAAAAATTTGTTTGCGATTTAAATCATTGTAAAGGTGCTTGTTGTATCGAAGGTGACGAAGGTGCACCGCTTTTGAATGAAGAAATCCAAATTATTGAGGATTTACTGCCTGTTATTTGGGATGATTTGACTGAAATTTCGAAGCAAGTTATTGACAAGCAAGGAGTCTTCTATATTGACAGAGAAGGTGAACCAGTTACTTCTATTGTAAACGGGGCTGAATGTGTTTTTACCTATACCGATGAAAATGGCGTTTGTAAATGTGCCATTGAAAAAGCATATCGCGAAGGGAAGACTGATTTTTATAAACCGATTTCCTGCCATCTATATCCAGTCCGATTGCAGAAATACAATGATTACACCGCAGTTAATTATCATCGCTGGAATGTTTGTAATTGTGCCCGAAAATTAGGTAAACAATTGAAAGTTCCAGTTTATCAGTTTCTTAAAGAACCACTAATTCGTAAATTTGGTCAGGATTGGTTTTCACAACTTGAAGTTGCAGATAGCGAATTGAAAAAACAAGGTTTAAAATGAATACAAAAGTAGAAATAATTACTATCGGCGATGAGATTCTTATCGGTCAGATAGTTGACACCAATTCGGCTTGGATGGCTGTGGAGCTAAACAAAGCTGGTTTTGAGATTGCTCAAATTACTACTGTTCACGATGTGAAAGAACAGATTATAGAAGCATTGGATTTGGCACTCGTACGGGCTGATATTGTGCTTTTTACAGGCGGAATAGGTCCAACTAACGATGATATTACTAAGCAAACCTTATGTTCTTATTTTAATACGCAGTTGGTTTTCGATGAGTCGGTGTTGAAAAATATTAAACAATTATTTTCAAATCGACCAAATTTAACTATCAATGAACTTACACGCGCTCAGGCTATGGTTCCTGAAAGTTGTACAGTTATTCAGAATATCGTTGGAACAGCACCGGTTACTTGGTTCGATAAAGACAATAAAGTAATAGTTTCGATGCCTGGCGTGCCTTACGAAATGAAAAATATAATGAGCACCGAAATAATTCCACGCTTACAAAAATATTTTAAAACGCCTACTCTATTGCATAAAACCGTTCAAGTATATGGTTTTGGCGAATCAGCTTTGGCTATTAAAATTGCAGATTGGGAAAATGAGCTGCCAGGCAATATAAAATTAGCCTACTTGCCTAATTCAGGCATTGTTAAGTTGCGATTGAGCGGCATGTCGGATAATATGTTAGAACTAGAATTCAGCATGAACCAACAAATCAGCAAATTACATCAAATTCTGGAAAGTGCTATCGTTGCTTTCGAAGATATTCCGATGGAGGAATTAGTTGCTAAGCTTTTAATATCAAGAAATCAAACTGTAGCAACGGCAGAAAGTTGCACAGGTGGATATATCGCTCATCTCTTTACATCAATTCAGGGAAGCTCAGAGTTTTTCAAAGGTTCTGTGGTGGCTTATTCCAACGAAGTTAAGACGAATATTTTGAAAGTTTCAGCCTCAGATATTGAGTCGGAAGGTGCAGTAAGTCAAACCGTAGTGGAACAAATGGCTGTAAATGTACGCCGATTGTTGAAAACTAATTTTGGAGTTTCTACGTCAGGAATTGCCGGACCAACAGGGGGTACGACCGAAAAACCAATTGGAACTGTCTGGATAGCAGTTAGTTCTGAGCTTGGGGTGATTAGTCGTGAATATAAATTTGGAAACTTACGGGCGCAGAATATTAAACGCAGTACCCAAGCTGCTTTGCTGATGTTGAAGGAACAATTGTAGTGTAATGTATTGATAATAAATGATATATAGTGTATTTGAGAGATAATACGTATAATTGTTGAAATTATTCAGCAAAAAGCTTGTTGGTTTAAAAAAAATAGTGTAATTTTGCACACTGTTTTTGAGAAAAAATGTAAATAATAAAAAGATATTGAAATGTCAAAAATTTGTCAGATCACCGGAAAGAAAGCAATGGTTGGAAACAATGTTTCACACTCAAAACGTCGTACCAAAAGGACATTTGATGTGAATTTGTTTACCAAAAAATTTTATTGGGTAGAAAAAGATTCATGGGTTAGTTTGAATATATCAGCTAACGGCTTACGTACCATCAATAAATTAGGATTGGATGCTGCTATTAAAAAAGCTGCTGAAAAAGGGTTTTTATACGCATAATTAAGGAGAATTTATCATGGCCAAGAAAAGCAAAGAAGCAAGAATCCAAGTGATTTTAGAATGCACAGAGCATAAAGAAAGCGGAATGCCTGGAACATCGCGTTATATCACGATGAAAAACAGGAAAAACACACCTGCACGTATGGAGTTGAAGAAATACAACCCTATTTTGAAACGAGTAACTGTACACAAAGAAATTAAATAATACTGAATTATGGCAAAGAAAGCGGTAGCATCACTCCAAAGCGGAGAAGGACGTGCGTATGCAAAAGTTATCAAGATGGTGAAATCACCTAAAACTGGTGCATATATTTTTCAGGAAGAAATTGTACACAACGACAAAGTTAAAGAACATCTTGCAAAATAGATGCTCGTAGCACACATATTACTCAGAATCCTCTCATTTTTGAAAATGAGGGGATTTTTTTTTATGGTTAGTCGAAAAAAAAACTTAATTTTGTAGTTCATATTATCTTAGGGTTGTTTCCAATTCTAAGAAAACTAAATAATATCTGAAATTCGTAAATTTAAGAATGGAATACTGGGAAGAAATAAATAGAAAATTAAAACCATGGATAGACACAGATTTGAACAAGGTAGTTATAGATCTTTTTGCAGGTTGCGGAGGACTTTCCCTTGGTTTTGAGGCTAATGGCTTTAAAACTATTGGCTATGAAATGGATGAACAAGCGAGTAAAACTTACAATAAAAATTTGATAGGAGAGTGCTTAAACGAGAAATTAGAAGTTGAGACAAAATATCCAAAAGCTGATATAGTTATTGGTGGTCCTCCTTGTCAACCATTTAGTGTTGGTGGAAAGCAATTAGGTTTAAAAGATTCGAGAGACGGCTTTCCTATTTTTTTAGCTGCAATCAAACAACTTAACCCAGAAGTACTATTATTTGAAAATGTACGTGGGATGCTATACAAAAACAACTGGTATTTAAAAGAAGTTATTGAAGAACTTGAGTGTTTAGGCTATTTTATTAATTACGCTCTTTTAAATGCCGTTGATTATAAAGTTCCTCAAAATAGAGAAAGGGTAATTGTAATAGGTTCTAAACAGAAAATAAATCTTCCGAGGAAAGTCAATGAAAAAGTAACCGCAGGTCAAGCCCTTGGTAAACTTGCATTTCAATTTGATGAAGATTCTAAATTTTTTACAGAATCTATGGACAGATATGTTTCAAACTATGAAAAAGCATCAAAATGTATTAATCCGAGAGATTTATATTTGGACAGACCAGCGAGAACTTTGACTTGTAGAAATTTAGCAGGAGCGACAGGTGATATGCACCGAGTGAAACTTAAAGACGGACGCAGAAGACGAATTACTGTTCGTGAGGCTGCTCGACTTCAAAGCTTTCCTGATTGGTTTGAATTTTCAGGAACAGAAACGAATCAATACAACCAAATCGGCAATGCTGTAGCACCTAATTTTGCATTTCATATTGCTTTAAACATTAAAAATTATTTGATGGGTGAAACCACCAGTCTAAATAATCTTACGGAAAACGCACAGTTAAAATTATTTTAGTATGAAGCAGTATATCACTCCAGATAAATCCAAAACATTTAGCGAAAAAACTCTACAAATTCAAGAGTTGATAAACACCTCGCTTTATATTCTTGAAATTTTTGGAATACCATTGGATTCAACACCACGGAGGTTAGAAAGAATGGCAATGGCATTCTTGGCTAGTGGTAATATTAAAAAAGTTGAAGATTTTAAAAATATTAAAGATTTGAATAGTGGATATTCCCTTAAGACAAGAGATATAATTATTTATGTGAATAGTTATTTTGGAGAAAAGATTAGCTCAGTTTCATATGACGACATCCGCAGAAAAGACCTGAAATTACTCACCGTTGCTGAAGTAGTTTTACAATCAAATCCTAATTCAGCGACAAACGACTCGACTCGTGGCTATTCAATCAATCCAACATACTCTGAGCTTATAAGGAAATACGGTTCAAAGGATTGGGAACAATTGGTCCTAGAAAAATTGAAAAACATTCAGCCATTAAGTAAGATACTTAAAAGAGAGCGTGAAATAGCAAAATTGAATGTTACTCTAACTTCTGGTAGCATCCTTGCTTTATCGGCTGGAGAACACAATGTTTTACAGAAGGCAATTATAGAAGACTTTTTGCCAAGATATGGACACTGTGCAGAATTACTATATATAGGAGATACTTCAGATAAGTATTTATACTTAAAAAAGAAAAAACTTGAAGACCTCAACTTCTTTGAAATTTCACACGAAGAGTTACTAGATGTGATTGCTTATTCAGAGAAAAAGAATTGGCTTTATTTGATTGAAGCTGTTCATTCATCTGGTCCGATAAACGAATTGAGATTAATTCAGCTTAAAAAGCTAACCAAAGATTGTAAATCAGATATAGTGTATGTTACGGCATTTCTGAATAGACCTAAGTTTAGACAGTTTATGTCAGAAATTGCTTGGGAAACAGAAGTTTGGATTGCTGATAATCCCGACCATTTGGTTCATTTCAATGGTGACAAATTTCTTGGTCCATATAAAGAAAAATAAACAAAGGCAAAAAATGCAGTAAAACCTTTTATATAGCCAACTGATAAATATTTTTTAAAGGTGTGGTTTATCTGTTCTGAATGGCGTAAATTAATAGTTAATAGAAAGTTATAACAATGGGTATTTTAAATTTTTTCAGCAAAGATAAAAAAGAAACGCTCGATCAAGGGTTATCGAAGACCAAGGAAAGTGTATTTTCGAAAATTACGCGTGCTGTGGCCGGTAAATCGAAGGTAGATGAGGAGGTTCTCGATAATTTAGAGGAAGTGCTTATAAGTTCGGATGTAGGAGTAGAAACTACTTTACGAATTATAGAGCGAATTGAAAGCCGCGTTTCTAAGGATAAATATGTAAATACTTCTGAATTAAATTCAATTTTGAAAGAAGAAATTGCTGGTTTATTGTCCGAGAATAATGCTGAGTCAGCAATGGATTTTGACAGTCCACTTCCTCATAAACCCTACGTAATAATGGTTGTGGGCGTGAATGGTGTAGGGAAAACCACCACGATTGGTAAATTAGCCTATCAGTTTAAAAAAGCTGGAAAAAAGGTTTATCTTGGTGCTGCCGATACATTTAGAGCTGCAGCGGTGGAACAATTGGTAATTTGG
>JBBSCW010000002.1:0-50116 GCA_038249855.1 Bacteroidales bacterium | reverse complement strand
AGTTTCGTTGGTGTTAGGAGCATTATTTATAAAATTGAGATATAAACATAGGTCTGCACCTTTTACTTGTTGCTTAATACCATCCAGTTTAAATTCAAGGAATGATATTCTCTCAAACATATTCAATTTTCTTACTATTAACTTATCAACATTTTTCGACTCTGAAGAGCCTTGCGCAATAGTTGGAGTGTTCATATCAATATATGTATCAACTACCGGAACTAATCTTTGAGCTGAAAGTAGATTGACAAAGAAGATAAAAAAAAGAATACTTACTAATTTTTGATTGACTTGTTTCATGTTGTATAAATTTAATTGTTTCTGCAAATATAATGCATCTGGAAATTTAATTAAATGTATCCTATATGTTTAACAATTGTAATCGATTACATTACGACAAATTTTAATGTAATCGATTACATTACAAAGAAGCTTTAAGTGAAAGAGGTAATTTTTACATCGATTGGGGGATACTATTTGGGTGATCATATATAGTGCTGTGTTAAGGCTGTTTTGAAGGTTGTGTCGAATGTATGTAAACCCATTGTAGAAAAGCTTATTCGCCCATATTTGTAGCCCGTCATAACCTACTTAACACAACAGTTGCAAACTGTTTTCTAGTTGTATTATTCTAACTTGTAAAACAACATCTAAATACAATTAGTTTGCACTTTGTAATCGTTTACAAGAATTTATCCTATAATGTAATCGTTTACATCAGTTATAAAGTCGCAATCACTATATTAATTCAATTCTAAACTAATATCTTTACACGGAAAAAAAAATTACAGTTATGTGTATATATCTTAAAAAATGAATCATGAGAAAAATTTCTTTATCAATTTTAGTGTTTTTATTCTTTATCAGTGGAATTGTCTCAGCACAAACACTGCTTACTCCTACTTCGGAGAGTAAAACTTTTTATCCGTTTCCACACTTTACATGGAGTGAAAATTCCATGGCATTTACTTCGGTATCAGATCCTGTATTTTATGAAATTGAGATTGCAAGCGATGCTAATTTCAACAATATTGTCGACATCGATACTGTTTATATTAATCGCTATATCAATGATCTCCCTCTTGAACCCGGAGACTATTATTGGAAAGTTCGTTCTTGTACTAAAAATGTAGCAAATAATTGGTCGTCAATCGCTCATTTCAAAATCACACCTTGTGATGAGATTGTTCAAGTTGCATATATCGATGGAGCGAGCGACCATCACGATGCCGTACTAGAGGCTCTCTCTCGCGCTAAGTCATTGGCTTCAAGCGGCAAATCGGTTCGAATAGAATTCACTAAAGGAACCTATAAATATAATAAAGCAAGCAAAGCGTTCATTTCTCTTTCAAATACACGAAATATGATTATTAATGGGAATGAATCAATGATTCAATCCTTACGTTATAATGGTGCACTTTCGCAACTTATAAATGTGGATAGTGTTGTAATAACCGGATTTAAAATTGAATTTCCTGCTGAAAAAACCTTCCTTCAAGGATGGATTAAAGCTGTAAACAGCGAAACGGGAGAAGTCACTGTTAAATTAGATAAAGATTATCATGATTATGACAGTGCTTATGTTAAGCAGGGAGCTGATGCTATTTGTCTTCTTGATCCGGAAATTAACGGATGCCTCAAAACAAATACATATAACTTTTTCCCAATACGTTCTATCACACGCAGTGCTGATGATTGTTGGGACTTAAAATTAATCAAACAACTTATGATAAAAGATTTCACGGTTGGCGATCGTTTTATTCATTTTATAAGGAATAAAGGAATGAGTTTAAATAATAGTCTAAATTCTCGTCTAATAACTTATTCCAATATTACAAGTTATGGTGCAAGCAATGTACATTATTCTTCTTTTGACGGATCGTTAGTTAATATATTACATTGTAATACGAAGATTGCTGATGGTCGATGGTTCTCAGGGAATGCAGATGGAGTTCATTGTCGCGGATCAAAAATCGGGCCTTGGATTGAAGGATGTAATATTAATGCAATTGGTGACGACGGAATAGCTTTGTATGCACGACCCGCAACAATTAACCAAGTTCAGCCCAATGGAATCTCTAATGCCTTGGTATTATATAATAACTTTATGAATTTAGAAAGTGGAAACGAAGTAGCCTTCTTTGATCCTGAAAAAGGAAAGATATTACTCGAAGCTAAAGTTTCATCTGTTCAGCTTGCTACAGATAACAGTTTATGGAATGTGACTTTCTCGAAAGATATTCCAAATGAGATTACCTCTGGAAGCGATATTCTTCGTTCTATTCAAATTTGGAATCGTAGTAAATCTTGCGGCGACTTTATGATTAGAAATAACGAAATCTCAAACATAAGACGCTATGGTACCGTCTTTAGAGCCCAGCGAGGAATTGTTGAGAAAAATATTTATCATGGAGTTTCCAACAGTAGTGTTATTTCTGTAAATGAACCGATATGGCCCAATGGGTTGTATTGTTCTGACATTATAATTCGGGACAATTTTTTTGGGAGATGCGGGTTTGAAAAATACTCTACTCCTCCTGTAACAATGAACTTTCAAGAGTTCTGCTATGTGAATCCACCTGATGTCGGTCCGAATTACCAAACTGCGACAGATTTAGGTCATCGAAGAATCCTAATTGAGAAAAATGAATTTGATTGTGCAGAAAAAGATGTTCTATTAGCTTCTACAAAAGATGTAGTCATTCGAGACAATACTATTACGAATAATTGTAAAAAAAATATTGAAGTAGAGCAAAATAACGCAGAAAATATCCAACTGGATATAAACAATTTAACTACGTATTCTCTTACTACATTAGTGGAGATCTATCCAAGCCCTGTAATTGACACTATTCAGATCAAATCAAAAATTAAAAACTCTGCCTTTGTGATAAGAGATATGAAAGGTCGGATAGTATATCAAGCCAGGCTAAGTGGAAATAAGGTTAATGTATCATTCCTTCCATGTGGAACATATATTATAATAATAGATGATAAAGCAATAAAATTTATCAAAGCTAACATATAAACAGAAATGAAATACTATTTAAAATTCTTTTATTCTTTACTATAAAGTTGTTATTCGAACTTATGAAAATTGCAAACTCTCACTTAATCCGTGCTAACAAAACAACATCTGCTGATTACCAAAGATGGATTAACGTGAATCAAAGAGATGTTTAAAATTAATGAATAGTATCGTTTTTTCTTCTAAAATATGCATAAAAACGAGGCTGCCTTTTTGAGACAGCCTCGTTTTCTATAATAATAAGAAGTCATTGTTTGTGCTCAACTTCTAGCCTAAAATAGATGTTAATTTAAAGTAATATCACAACTATTTTGGGCATCATTTTCCTTTTGATAGATTTGGACAGAAGTTCCATATTTTCCATATCTTTGCTTTATAGCATCTTAGTTTCAAGAATCTTAACTCCAAAAGGGGGCAGTTGAATTGATTTATTCTCAATCTTTTTATTTCTACTTTCAAGATAGGAAGTATTAATAGTAGCAGTCACGTTACATTCCCGATTTTGGCTATTAAGTACTATTATGAATAGTTTTTTGCTGTCTATACTTTGAGCTACTATATAGTCAACATTCGGGTCACTAAACTTAACTAATTCTTTGTGTATAACAAGATTTACCTTTTCTCCATTGACTATTCCTGGCTTAAACCCCATTGGTTTATTGGGACCGACTTTTGGAGTCATAAAACCACGTTCGAATTGCACTTTCCCTCCAGTCCTCAATTCAGCTTCTGCTACAAGGTAATCCATAATCCAACCTATTTGCCACCAAGCGTGATGCGGCCAGGGACCCGGACCTTTATCCATATTAACCCAATAATAGGATGCCACCCGATTTTGCGAATTTACATGCGCATCTCGCCCCAGAGCACCTGCCCGTGCCAAATCCAAAAACAAAGAATCTTTAGTTAAGCTATACAACTTGACAAACATTGCGGCATGACTTACCAGTAAAATAGGTCCGCCACTATTTGCTGATCCCATGGTACCTCCATGTTCGAAATTCAATCCTATCTGGCTCAACTGCCAATCTTTCCATTCTTTTCCATTTACAACCTTTGTTTCATCGGTAGGGATCGGATGTGTGTAAATCGACATAGTATAAATCCGGGCTGTAGCAATAGCCGCATCTAAATATTTTTTATTCTTTGTTATATCGTACATATCTAGCAAAGCCTGCGCACATTGCCCTGTAGCAAAGTCGTTTACAAACCTGGCATCACCACACACGCCAAGGAAATGCCCATTTTTAACAGCGTTTTCAACAATCCAATCGGCTCCTTTTTTAGCGGCTTCAAGATATTTTTTATCCCCTAGTAAGCGATAGGCAATCACAAAACCGTAAAAAGTTGGTCGGAGGTCTTTCAGATCAGTATGTATTGGTTGACCTGTCGATCGTTGGTATCCCACATTAAATCCACCATCTGGATGTTGCCATATTAAAAGCCGGTCGGCACCCAAACGAAGGGCATTTTTTAATTCCGAATCTTGAGGTTCAAATAACAGAATATTGCCCATATCCATGAGCGTATAATAAGTGAGCGCAATAGGTTCTACATGATCTCCAAATTCTTCCACAAAATCTTTTTTCTTGGCCAGGTAATATTGTCCTTTGGTTGCACCCTGAGCGAAACCAGGTTTTGTTTCCTGCTGGGCTATTTTAAAGTTACGTAAATAGGGTAACCTATCATTGAGCAACCGTTTATCCTTGGTGGCTTTTGCCAACATCCACACAGCCCCGTAATCAGCATTTTTCATGGCATCATTGTCAGCGCCAACAACCATGCTGAGATACGATTGTGCTCCTATTTTTAAGTTGTCATAATCTTCAACATGCCACATTGAATTTATATCGTCAAGCACATAGTCATACATCGACAAAATACGTTCAGTTAGTGACTGCTTGGTTGTCTTATAACTCAAGGATTTTTTTAAATCGTAAATATCGTAAATTACATGTTTGTACACCGAGTACCAATCGTTAAACTGCAAGCTGTAGCGAAAATCAAAAGTAGTGCTCTCACCAGCCTTCAATTCTGAACCCTCCTCTCCCAAAACTGGATGGTACGCTGTTGGTGATAACTCCGATTTGCGATTTTTATGAGAAAGTGAAACTTTCCAAATCTTATTATGTGTTACTTCATCTTTAAGGTAGGGATTTCTACCCTGTCCCGGACTTGGAATTGTAGCAAGTGTAACTCCTCCTTTAGTACTAAGGATAGATACCATAGTAGTGATGGTGTTCTCTTTGCACTGAACAGGATATTTTGGTAATCCTTGAGCATAGTTGTAGGCAAGTTTAAAATTTTCCTGAATTCCATTTCCCCAAAATACACCTGGGACAGCGCCCCATAAAAGGTCTTTATCCTGAATAGTTGCCAGAGTGGGTGTTGGCAGAGAGTAATATCCATCTTTAGATGCAGTGAATCTAATATTCACGTGTAGATCATTTACAAAACGATCATCGAGTTTCCAAGTAGCTGTGTATTTTCCATACTTCGTTGTCTGTTCAAAGACGATGAATTTCCCAACCTTTTTTGCCTCGCAGGGATAAAAATAATTAGCCTCTCCGGCTATGTTCAAAGGAACAGCCGACATGCTCTTTTTGTAATTTCCCATAATAGTAGTTTTGTACAAATCTTCAAGATAGTTGATAGTATCTCCATTTTCTACCAATTTCACCTCTTCTCCCGAAGGTTTATTCTTTGAGTACAAAAGCGCATATTCTCCGCTGGGTTGGCCAAAAGAAATAAAATGACCACGTTTATCAGCAGCTTCAAATTTTGAAACGTGCCAACCATCGTTTAATTTTATAAATTTAATCTCGAGCTTATCATTCTTAAGAATCAAGGTATTCTGCGCCTTAGCAATAAAATTAAAAGAAATTAGTAAAAGCAATAGTAATAACTTATTCATATTATTCATTTCTGCATTTAAATTAGGTCAGTAAATTTATACATCGTCTCCAAGAGAATCTAAATAAATCAATATCATAAAAATTTGATAATTATTAGTTAGCTTTTATAAAGTCCTCAATATGAATATTTGAAGATTCGCTTATCGTAAATGGCTCTAGTGCAGTCATATTAAATAAATAATCCTTTGATTTCATTAAAATATTATTCCGAAAAACAAGGTTATCTACAGAATAAATATTAATTATCCTTGGATCAAATATCTTAAAAACGTTATTCTCAATTAATATGTTCTTATTATATCGAGTGCTCGATCTGGTTGTTTTTTCTATTCCAGATGACACTTGAATAATTGAATTACCCCAAATGCCAAAATTACAATTATCAAAAGTATTCTTAGATATCCTTAAGTCATTCACTCCAGCCTGCTCAAACCAATATCGTGCATCTCCTTCCATAACAATAGCAGATCCAGGAGTATGAAATACATTGTTCTCAATCAAAATCTTTCCTCTCGATCCAAGAAGAAGACCTCTCCCTCTATTATTTCTGATGATACAATTACTGATATTGACATCTGGGTAATTATCTACACATGCAACAACATCCCCAATTTTTATCTGCTTTGGAATGTCAAACTTGAACTTAACCTTTGTATACTCTTTATTGAGCCGTTCAACGCCTGAAGCCTTCTGTTGACTATAAGCGTTCATGCTCAGTCTATTTACAAATTCAATATTTGAACCAGTAGAAATGAAGTCGAATCCGAATTGCTGAGGATGTATAAGTTTAATTTCGATAGAACGGTTATCAATAATTTTTGTAATTTGAGCGTATATACCATGAATATTGGACGCATCATCACCTTGATTCTCAAACAAACAACTATCCATTGTAATCTTTCCTCTACAATTAACAAAATGTGTTGCATCAGCAGTTGCTGTAAGTATACGTTCCTTATTGGGTGGCAATGTTACACGTACACGTTCAAGTTGTAAATCGGCACTTCTTTGGGCAATGATTCCCATGCCACCAGCATGATGAATTGATGCATCAAATACTGATACTTTCTCACAGTCGGATATAGTAATAGCAGGAAATGGACGTTGACTCGGCCAAAAGACCATAATATTACCCGGTTGTCCTTTAATATTAGGCACATAAAGTCTAACTACCCGATTGCCAATTTCTTTTGCTTTAATATTTGGACCGGTATAATAATCTAACGCCTTATAAGCTGTTTCTTTTTTTATTGCGTCAAATTCCAATAATATCCGAAACGGATAATTGGTTTTATCAAGATCTTCAAACCTCAAAAGATCATGGTCAATTTTATATGGATAGTTTTCAGAAAATTGTATATCGATACTATCATTCATTGAACGAACAATTCTGCCCTCATTATGGAGCGGTCTCTCCCAATCAATGGAAAAATTTCTTATGATTATATTTTTTGATTTTTCAATCACGAAGGGGCAAATAAATCCATGAAAAACAAATTCGGATCCACAACCATCAATCTCAAACGAGGACATACCAGATATGGAGAATGTAATTCGTTTAAGACCTTCATCGTTATTGCTTATAAAAGCATATTTCTCGATTGCTTTATTAGGCCAAAAATCATATCGTCCTTTAGTGAAAATTAGTTTCTTTGCTTTATTCTTTCTACAAAAGTCAAGTGCAGAACGTACTGCCTGAGTAGCATCCAACCCACTATTAGGTTGTACTCCGAAAGATGTTATTTCTACATTATTTTCGGCAAAGGCAGATATTTTGAAGAAGAATAAACACAGTAAAAATAGTATGCGAGGGTTCTTGTAAGTAATCATAAGTATGTTTTTTTTATTTCAATTCAATTTTCCATTCTCCTGCATGAAGCTCGAAGCCCAATTTCGAGTTCTGATCTTTCTTGTAGATGGAATTTACAAATAATCGTTTTTTTATACTCAATTCTTTGGGCAATTGAACAAATGCTTTAGTGCTATCTGGCACAATTAGCGACATGCTATAGTATTTGTTCCGATCAATTTTAATCTGAATTATCCCATGAGGAGTTGGGACTTTTGCTTCAACATGTTTCAAATGCCCAAGCATTGGTCTGACAGAAAAGGTTATATATGAGGGCTCCAGCGGTTCAATACCTGCAACATATTGCATCAGTAAGGTTAAAGCTCCTCCTGACCATCCATGGTTACGGGAATTCGAAAAACCATTAATATCCCAATTTTCAGACAATGTACTAGTTTTGCTTTCCACCATTTCACTGTATCGATTTTTTAATCGGTTCAACGCATCACTTCCTGCCCCTATTTTAAATAAACTTTCCAAAACGAACTTCTCCATATATGGACTTGCATGAAGTTGATTATTCATCACTTGTCTGAGTTTGTTCCATTTATCTTCACTTGCTATTCCTGTCACAACAGCCATCGCATTACCTCGTTCATCGGTCTTACCAGTATACTTAGGCGATCTGAATTCATTACCAGTCCAGAATAATTTATTGAAACTGGACTTTATACTTTTCATCTGCTTTTCATAAAATAGAGCATCTTCACTTGAGTTTGCCAAAACTGCTATCCTTTTTGCAGCATCAAGTGCTGAATAATACCAACAATTATCTAACAATGGCACATCAATATTACTACCCCAATCCTGCCAGTTCCACTTGCCATCACGATGAACCACAAGACCGTCCGCACCAATTTTCCACAGTGATAAATATCTCTTTATAGCCGGATACGCAACTACAAGTGTTTTTGAATCACCTGTATACAAATAGTAATTCCAAAAACCATACATTCCAATTGATGCTAAACTTTGCAAAGGTAGCTCTCGGTGGGGGCCAAACATTAGAGGAGGATGAGGACCAGGAATAGGAGAATACAAAACACCTTCCTCAGTTTGCCAATTAATCAATTCAAATATCGCCTTTCGGGTAAGTAAAGAAACATCCGGAGAAAATAAATAATACGATTGTTGTGCCTCAATAACAACATCTCCCCACCACATTGCACGTTCTCTGGTAGGGCAATCCATAAAATTATCCCGCATATTTACATATAAAGTTCGTCGGGCCTTTTCCCAAAGCTTATTATAAAATTGGTCATCACAAGAGAAAGCTCCTTCGAATTTTGTATTGTAACCACTTTCACGATATTTGAGGGAAATAATTTCAACCTGAGGCGGAAAATTATACCATACTTTCTCACCACTCATCCAACCGGGACATTCAAATTCCTGAATTCCTTCTTTAGTAATATATTCTGCACGTACATTATATGCTCCGCCATCAGTGTAACAGTCTGTGCGAACATCCACACTCAATCCTGCTTTAGCTTTAATTTTAAAATAGGGTGTCACTTGAGCATTGTATGGTAGATCCATTACTAAAATATTTCCCATGGATGTCTTTGGAAATCCATTGAGATAGTCTTTCAAACCATAATCTTTCCAGAGTGGTATGGGACGTGATATTAGATTACCCCATGGTTTTTCGGGTGCACATCCATATTCTGATGCTCGACTCCAATTACTGTCGTCAAAAACTTCAGAAAACCAGTCGACCATCTCTTTTCTGGCATCATAAACTACATTGAACTCTGCCAATGGACGGTAAGGTTGCGTTCCTGTTAGGGTTGTATCAAATGCATCATATTGTTTTAACTTCCAATTAGAGTCACTGATAATTTTCCCCTCTTTATTTCTCCCTTCAAACAATAATCCACCATGGCCACTGCCATTGTGGCCATGCCCTTCCTTTCCCCAGTACCATACTAAGATAGCTACAGTGTTTCTTCCTTTTCTTAAATAGGACTTCAGGTTTAAGGTGTCAGCATACGTGTCAAAAGGGTTGGGTGTTCGCTTCAATCCACCCTCACGGACTACCAAACTTCCATTTATCCACAACCAATATTTTGAGTCAACTGCGATGGTTGCAAAGTAATCGTCAGGCTGTTCTTTAAGTAAAATAAAATTACGGAATGCAATCCATGTATTGGGTTGGCTTGTTTCTGTCCATATCCATTTTGCTGTGGATAATCCTGAAACTCTACTTTCATTTAAAGTTAATGAAGAATTCTGGGTACTTCCTTCAATACTAAATATGACTAATACTAAAAACGTTAAAATCACATATTTCATACAATCAATTTAATTATTATATATTAATTAGCCCGAAAGCAAATAACTGTTTCATTTGCATATAATTTCACTATTAATCACCAATTGTCTGTTCTAAAAGATGAAGCAGGGAGACCTAGTGAATTAAATAAGTCTCCTTTAACAGACTGTTTAAATGCATAACGAAGTGCTATAGGGTCATTAACACTATCGTTTTGTATTTCCAAACTACCATCTGCCAGAATTTTGGCTTTGGCTGGATGAAAAACTCTATTTTCACCTGCAACCTCAAAGAGCTTGAGTTCATTATTAGAACTGATGAGCCCATTTGCAGCATAATCAAATTGAACAATCAATTTACTACCCTTTTTTTCCATGGATTTGTAAATGGGACCCGAGCAAGCTATTCCTTTGATTTGATAAGTTTTGGCAAAAGCCCAGTATGCTAGTCTTTGGCTGACTAGCATCTTCTCAGGTGGGTGGATGAAGTCTTGTAAACCAAGATCCATAGTTACTGCCATACCAGAATTTGGTATTATTGACATACACTTTAGCTGAATTTCTCGTAGTCTGGGATTCCTGGCTAAAGACTCTGTACCAAAAGGTGCTATTTGAACGTAATAAAATGGTAATTCCCCGCAATTCCAACTTTCTCTCCAGCTTGCTACCATGGCAGGAAAAAGTTTTTCATACAAAAATGGCTCGCCCACATTCGATTCACCCTGATACCATATAAAACCCTTAATCCCTAAACCAACAATCGGGGCAATCATGGCGTTATACAATGCTGTTGGAGCTAGTATAGGCTTTGGAAAGCTATCTAAACTTGAAGGAATATTCACTTCTTTAAAGGGTTGAAGGCTTTCTTTGCTCATCCATGACTGAATTTTAGTTCCACCTACTGCAGAAACGATAATACCTACAGGGACTTTTAGTCTTTTTTGAAGCAATTTACCATACATATATCCAATGGCGCTAAAATTGCTCGCTGTTAATGGTGTCGAGATGTTCCAATTAGCCGAACAGTTTATTGCAGGTGATAATGTAGAAGCAGTTTCTATCTTAAACAATCGGAGTTGAGGATTTTCAGCATTCAAAATGAGTTCCTGCGAATTATTTATTGGTTGGTTCATATATCCCATTAATGGCATACTCATATTAGATTGACCTGAACAGACCCACACTTCGCCAATTAATATATCATTAATTATTAATTTGTCACCATCGCTAATTCTCATTAAGAATGGTCCGCCTGCTGATGGTGTCGCTATTTTAATTCGCCAAAATCCCGAATTGTCAGAAAAAACGGTTTGAGTTTTATTATTCCATGATCCTTTTACTGAAATTTTAGCGTTTTTTTTATTTGATGTACCCCAAATCGAAACATTAGAGCTTTGTTGTAATACCATGTGATCCCCAAAGATTGATGGCATGGCAATCTTTGCATAAGTTCTACTTGCTGGTAACCACAATAGAAGTGTAAAAAATATAAATAAAAATTTTCGTTTCATATTAATTTATTCATTTATATTAGATTATAATCATCTATAAGAAATGCAATTGTTAAATGTATTTCAAGCATCTGTAATATGTCAACTATTCATTTGACTTTGAATAAATAGGCCAAAAGTCTAGTCGCCATGTGTGATTTTCTATCAGTTTCAGCATCAAATTTCTGAATATAAAGTGCAAAACTGACATTCATAATGAATGCAAAAAAAGAAATAATCTTCTAACTTTTGTTGTATATGCTAATTTATCACCGTAATTTTTAGAAGTTTAACTTGTTCTTTCAATCCTTTACTGGTAATGTTCGATACCACAAATGCAATCTGATATGTCGCAGGTGTAGAGTACTTGTATGAATATGTTGAGAGTTTTGTAGTAATGTCCTTAATCGGGGTTCCCACATCCGGATTTACCTTTTTTACTTCAAAATTCTTTGATATTACCCAATCGTCATCTAAAGCTGTATTGCCACCCGCCATTAAAAGTTGAGCTGACGTAATTGTCCAAAATGCCGTTGGATTCTTAAAACTTACTGACAACCAACCAGCAGTCGCCATTGTTGCTAACGAAGAAATTCCGTCTGTCTGATTATTACTTTCAATATTTGCAGTTCGAATTACCCACCTGTTTTGAGCTTGAATTACATCAGTAGTATAACGGAAAGCCATACAAACAGGTAGATCGGAATCGGAGAACTCAGAAAAATCAATAGTCCCAGACGGTGTATTATCAGAACCTGTAGAAAACACTGCTCTACTACTTATATTAGTCCAATGAGCATTTTTCACGGCATTTGTATCTGCGATTCCTGAAAAATCGTTGGAAACCAACAAAGAAAGATTGTTTATGACACCTGATTGAACAAGTGATGTAAATCGCAATGAGAGCTTGTTGTCTGGTGCATAAACTCTATTTCTGAATTCAAACTTCTTTCCAACTTCTCCTGAATAGAAAGTGATATTATTGGGATTTCCCTTGAAATTAAAAACAATCGGCTCACCAACCTTAACAGTATCAGAGATGGTCGTAACCTCAAAGTCAGGAGAACTTACTTCATTCCTTTCACACGAAGTGAAAAGAAGCACAAATGACAGGTATATTAATAATAATAATCGCGTATTCATAATTGTATTTTATTTAAATTTGGTTTACCATCCTGGATTTTGTGTTACTAATTTATTGATTGACGACTCTGTCGTCGGAATTGGAAAGAGGACATTCTTATCTGTAATGTTTTTGGCCGCATTTGAAGCATAGGAATACCCGGGCGCAAGTCCAGAAGTAAAATCTGTTGCGATATCAGTGACCAAACTTTTCATATTAGTGATATACCCCCCCCATCTCTTCAAATCATGACACCTAGAACCTTCGAAAGCAAGTTCTCTAGCCCGTTCGTCCATAATTAATTTGAAAAATGAATCTTTGTTCAATCCCGAAACATCAACAGTAGCATTTGGTGTATTAATAGGCAAACCATAGCCTCTCCTTCTAACTTTGTTGACAGCTTCGTATGCTTCGGAGTTAGGCCCATTATTCACTTCATTGCTTGCTTCAGCATACATCAATAGAACATCTGAATACCTGAGTATCGGAAAGTTCGTGGAATTATAGAATTGAGTTTTAGGTAAAATAGTCTCATACTCCCTACGCCATTTGCCGATGCATCGGCTGTAAACATTTGCTATCTGCGTATTACTTGTTGTTAGAATTGGAGAAAAATAAGAGCGAGAACTTACACTATTTACGACTGTCCAAACATAGGGAGCCACATTCCAATCCCGACGCTTATCTGGCGAATACTCAATCTTTGCATTTACTGTCGAAGTTCCGACCTTGTAGCTAGTATCTCTGGTTGCACTTTCATAAAGCTTAAATAGTCTTCTTGTTGTATGCATTTCCCCTGCTGAATAACCTGGATCTTGTCCATTTACACTTGTAATACCATTTGCGATTCCAATAACTCCTCCCTCTTTATTTGATGCAGATGTATTGTTTCCATAAAACTCAGCTTCCCACAAACACTCTTTTGTATCGTATATATCTTTCGAATGATTGATAAATATGGTTTTATAATCAGGGTTAAGCTCATGGTATCCTGATTTAATAACCTTGTCAGTGTATTCCAAGGCTTCGGCGTATTTCGATTTATCGTTCAAAGGGGCACCTGCCATTGTCAAATAGACCTTACTCAAGATTCCTTGTACAACGGTTTTTGTTATTCTACCATTGTAAGCGTAATTATTTATTGAAAGGACAAGAGAATCAGCTTTTTTCATATCCTTGACAATTTGAGCATAAACATCAATTGAAGGTGTTCTTGGCAAAAGAGCATCTGTTGGAGACTTGGTTGAACTTAATTTGAGAGGTACATCGCCAAAATTATCAACCAATAGGAAATAGTAGTATGCTCTTAAGAACAATGCCTGTCCTTTTATATTGTTGCGTTTTTCAACACTGATATCTGGTTTATCTACATTTTCCAATAAATTATTTGCATAATTAATCCCCTGATATAATCCCTCCCAAAAGCGATTAATATTCAATTCATTGGAGCTGATATCCATAACCTTGTACCCTGTGGAAGTATATATGAAAAAGAATTCATCACTAATGGAAAGTGATGTTACTAAACCATAGTTGTTGTACACTCTAGTTGTAGCATCACCCAAAATACTGTATGCAGAAGCAAGCGAACTATTCAAATCAGCTTCAGTATTAAAATAATTGACAGGTGATAAAAAATCTGTTGGTGTAGTATTAAGAATATTGTCACAAGAATAAAACACACCAGCAATTCCGATAATTATTATTAATATTATATTTTTCATGATTTATTGACAATTAAAAAGTTAAATTCATTCCAATAGTGATAGTCCTTACATTAGGATAAGACGACCAGTCAAATCCGGGAGTGAGTGCAGAAGAGGAGCGTGTAGACACTTCAGGATCCTGTCCGCTATACTTTGTCCATGTGAAAAGATTCTGAGCAGATGAATAAATCCGAAAGTTTTCTATCTTTAATCGCTTAGTAATTGAAGAAGGGAATGTAAAACCTAACGAAACTGTTTTTAATCTAAGATACGAGCCATCTTCAATGACTCTGGAATTATACCAGCCTGATACACCCGTTCCCGTGGCTGAGTACAGTTTGTTAGTTTGATTTTCTGGTGTCCAACGATCTGACACGGTATTAAACATATTTAACGATCTAACTTGTAAGGATTCACCTCCTTCAAAATAGTAACGGTTAGCATTAAGAACTTCATTTCCATAAGACCACTGAAAGAATATACTCAAATCAATCGCTTTATATTTAAAGTTATTAGAGAAACCTCCGAAATGCAAAGGATTTGGGTTACCAATAATGGTCTGATCCATGGCGTTGATCGTATAATCACCATTCAAATCCTTTAACTTGATACTCCCTGGTTTAATCTTAGCAGCAGGTAGGCCATTCGTTGTGATTCCGGTTTTAAGTGAATAGGTTCCATTTGACATTTTGTTAAAATCAGAATATTGATAAACACCATCAAACACATAACCATAAAACATGGCAATTGGTTGACCGACTAATGTAATGTATGGATTTGAGCCATTATAGTTACCCATCCAATATACTTTAGTTGTCATACTTTCCTGATTTTCTGCCAGTTCCAAGACTTTATTTTTATTAAATGAGATATTAAAACTGGTACCCCAAGTAAATGAAGGCGTTTTAATATTTACTGTGCTTACTGAAAATTCCAAACCTTTGTTTGAAACCTTCCCAATATTTTTATACGAATTAAGAAATCCCATCGAAGAAGCTAATGTAGCATTAAGCAATAAATCTGAGGTTATTTTGTTATAGTAATCCGCTGTAAAACTGATCCGACCGTTGTAAAAGGCAAGATCAATACCTATATTGTCTTGTGCAGTAGTTTCCCATTTAAGGTTTGTATTGCCCATACTTGTTGGAATTGTTCCTGATAATGGTGTATTACCATAGCTGTACCCTGAGGTTGGAGATATGTTTAAGGACGATAAATAGGCAAAATCGCTTACTCTATTATTTCCGGTCAAACCATAGCTCATGCGCAATTTTGCATTAGACAATTTCTTGAATTTTACCAAAAATGGTTCTTCATTCAATCTCCATGCTAAAGAAACGGAAGGAAAATAAGCCCATCTGTTTTTGGGTGAAAATTTAGATGAACCGTCCGAACGGATGGATGCAGTCAACAAGTATCTGGATTTATAGCTGTAGTTGACTCTGCCCAAAGCAGACATCAGAGCAGATGATGAAAAAGTGGATGTCAAACTACCAGCTGTTCCCTGATCTAATCCACTTATACCCAAAGATTCGTTTGGCAAAAGAATTGAAGAAAAACCAGTATTCATGAAGTTCAAAGTTTGAGCAGTAAAACCAGTCAAAATAGTTAAGCGGTGAAATTTGTTGATTATTTTTTCATAGGTTAAAGTATTTTCATTTAACAGACTGTTATTCTCATTGTATTGAGTGGAACCATTCAATCCATTAATACCTATAGCGGATAAACTACTTCCTGCTTGAGTCTTTGAATTGTTGAAAATATCATATCTGATTCCAGAGTTGACTATACCAGCTGTTATTCGCAAATTGAAATTTTTCAAGAATTTGTATTCAAGGTAGGCATTGGCCGATAATGTGTTATTGAAAACAGGATTGTATGTGTTTTTAGTTGATAATATCGGATTGATCCGATAATCAGACATTGGACTAACATCTGGATCAAATGGCTCAGTCAATATTAATTCATTTTTTGAGGGATCTCCTGTTATAGGACGATATCCCCAAACGCTATACATTAGGTTAAGAGATCCTGTATTAGTGTTTTCTGAAGCTATTTGACCGTATTTCTTTATTCTTGAATAATTAGCATTAATTCCAACTTTCAAACCTGGCTTAATGGACGTATCTATCGTGACACGTCCCTGATATCGTTCATAACCGCTATTTATAACAATTCCATCTTGAGACAAAATTGATCCTGAAATACTATACTTGGTGGTTACATCTCCTCCAGACACTGAAAGAGAATGATTTTGCGATGTAGCGGTTCTGAATATTTGATTTTGCCAATTTAGCCCCTTAACATCTTTATAGGAGTCAAGGGTTTTACCTGTTGATTCATTAATATACAGAGCAGTATAGATAGCAGGATCAAGTTCCAACTGATATTTCACAAACTCATATGGGCTCAACACTTCTATTCGTTTTGGATTATTACCAAAACCTATCCAGTTATTATAAGTAATCTTAGATTTTCCTATTTTCCCTCGTTTAGTATTGATAACAACAACTCCATTTGCGCCTCTAGCCCCATAAATTGCAGTTGCTGAAGCATCTTTTAAAATATCTATCGATTCTATCTCTTCAGGATTTAATACATTGTTCGCTGGATCTTCAATCGGGAAACCATCAATTACATATAATGGTGAGTTGTTTTGAGTGATTGAATTATTTCCTCTAATTACAATTTGACTGGAACTTCCAGGCTGCCCATCCTTTGAAGAGACCTGAACCCCAGCAACCCGGCCAGCCAAAGCATCTTCAAATGATGAAACAGGAGCCTTTTGCATATCGTCTATTTTAACTTGACCAACAGAACCTGTCAAATCCTTCTTATTTACTTTACCATATCCAACCACAACTACTTCGTCAAGTTTTCTTATATTTTCGCTCATCGTAATCTTTCGATTCTTAAGCATCCCCGCAGATATTTCTTGGGAAATAAAACCAATATACGAAACGACAATGGTGGCATTAGTATCTATTTTCAATGAAAATTTTCCATTCAAATCTGTTACTGTTCCATTATTTCTTCCTTTTTCAAATATTGAAACCCCAATTAAGGGTTTTCCTGAATCATCAACCACGACTCCATCGGTTGTAACAATATTTTGAGCATAAATTGATTGCATGCTCATGGCTGTTAATCCGATAATTAAAAATAAATGGTAGCACCAATGTCTATCAAATTTCTTTTGTTTCTTTTGTTTCATGACAATTAAATTAAAGTATTATAGTGTGAATTATTCCGAATATGTAATATACGCTAATTAATTTAACGTAAGTTCGACATAAGAAAGTTGCTAAAAAGTTAGCTTATGATAAGAAAAATAATTATATTTATAGTGCTTAAATACAAATAGATAACTATAATTTTTCCCTATGCTAACACTCAACGAAGTTACAGAAATTTATTATTTAAATGATGAATTCACTAATGAATTTGATAAAACGTTTCAAAAACAACTAATAAAAGAGCTGTTTTAGATTAACTTGTATTATTTTATCTTATATCATACTCAAGTTAATTTATATTATTGCTAAGCATTTACTATCTGAATTTCAGCATTTTATCCATTATTGAAGTATAAACTATTTTCGAGCATGTACTTATATTTAAATAAATGACTATTGAATAATTATTCCAAACAAAGCAGCTGCTGTCAACTCGGAGGGATGTACCAGATTTATTTCTATTATTTGGGTTTCAATAGGAGTTTCGAAATTTATATCGTTAATAGTTTGATGATTATCCGTTTCTGAATAAACAACTTCCCCTTTATCATTCAAAACCTTATATTCTTTTACACAGAAAGGCATAATTGAGTCATGATGTCCCATTTGCACATTTTCCATAGCATGATCGGCATCTGTATCAAAAAACAAGCGTATTTTATTAATCGTTTGTGTTTGAGTCCAAGCAAGTGTCAAAGTTGGATTTTCATCTTCCAAATTTGCAACCCACGCATTAGTACCTATGAGAGGTCTTAAAAGCTCCGTTTTCAGATTTGCAAACCCAAAAGCCTCTAAAGATGGTGTAAACTTTAATGCTAGATTTTTTCCTTTTGGTCGACGCATTGGACACCAAAGTTCAAATGTTTCGACACCAATATCTTGTGGCGGACGTTGAATTCCGTAATTTGAGACTGCCGGATTTTGATAATTAAAAACCGACTTTATTCCTGTTACTAATTGATCACTTTCAGCTAATTCAACCACAATATTTCTTAGGAAACAGATGTAGTAATAACCTTTTTCAACATTTATTTCATCAAATTTAATATCTAAAATTTGTTCTCCTTCAATAAGTGTATACGATTTGACAAATAATATTGCATCTGGCGTAAAATTAAACGGTTTATAACTGGCTCTTAATTGTATCGTTAAGTTAGTGATTTCCGAACTTCTTACCTTCAACTTCATTTTAGGGATATTACCTTTAATTGGCAATAACATTGCAGCCGGATAATCTAACTTGAGATATTCACCGTTTTCTTTTAGATTCGATAATGCCAACTCACTGGAAACCTGGATTTTTGCTGTCGCAACTTTTCCACCAAAATCATTTAGTCTTAATTGGGGTATATATTGACCAGTTGAAATCAAATTTCTTTGAACCTTTCTAATTTCGTCAAAATCAATAAAGTCGGCTGGTTTTTTTTTCGATTTAACACAAAGTGCAGCGCCAACACCAATTGCTTGACCTCCATGAGCAGAAGTGCCCATAACACGCGACGACCCAAAAGCTACATGAGATGCACTAATAATTCTACCTCCAAAATAAAGATTCTCTATGTCGTAGCTGACATAACATCGATATGGAATCGGATAAATACCTTTCGAATGCCATTGGTTACAACCATTTTTATCGCTATAAACACCATCAGCAGGGTGAAGGTCAATTGACCAACCTCCATAAGCCACTGAGTCGTAATGATTGCGTTGTTCAATCACATCTTGTTGTGTGAGCATATAATGTCCTTTGAATCGTCTACTTTCGCGCTTGCCTGGAATCACACCCACCCATTCCAAGGTATAATTACTAGCTTCGGGATATTTTCCGGAATTTTTTATATAATCCCAAACTCCATAAACAACTTTCCACAATTCGTATTTAATGGCTTCGGTATCATGTATGGTGTCAATCCGACCACCATATTCCAACCACCAATATTTACACCCATGCTGTTCTGTATTAAAGTATTCGGGTTTCATCATTTTTGGTATAGACGACTCAACGTCTTTTAATGCAAAGTCAGGAGCTACATATTTTACCGGTTTCCCGGTATCTTTCATATAAAAGAAAATGCTGTGCCCTAGCAACTCTCCATATTCATTTTTATCTGGAGCAAAAAGTTCGAGGTGTTCCTCTTTGTCTTCTGCACCAATCCTAAATGAAGCACCCGAAAGGTACGACACAATACCATCCCCCGAACAATCTGCAAACAAACCGGATGAAAATTTATATTGCGTTTGGTTTTGTGGATTAAATGCGGTTAGCTGAGAAATAACCTTTTCCGATGATTTTTCCACAGCAAGTACGATGGTATTCAGAAATAACTCAATATTTTTTTCGGCCAATACTTTATCAACCAATACCATATCGAACAATACCGGATTACCTTCCTTATTTCGAAAAGTATTTTCCACCAAAATTTCATCAATGACACCACCTTCGCGACTCCAACGATTGTTGTTTCCCATGTGTGAAGTAGCGCCTAGCACCCAAAGTCGAACTTCACTTGATGAATTTCCACCCAACACCGGACGATCTTGGACTAAAGCTACTTTTATACCCTGACGAGCTGCTGTGATTGCACAACAAACACCTGCCATGCCTCCACCAACAACTACCAAATCAAATTTCTTATCGATTTTGGTTAGCTCTCTCTTTGATATATAATCCTGTATTATCATATATTATTTAAGTTCTTTGACTAAAATTTACTTAGTCAATTTTTTATTTTCTTGATTTGATATAAACCCAACTCCCTAAAATAATTAGGGAAGATGCCATTGTTAGCACTACCGCCTGCTGAAAACCTGAGGCTATCAATCCCATAACAAAAATGGCTATCCCGGTGAGACTTATTCCTATCCCAATTACTTTGTAACTCTGCTTATTATCTGAGTTGCCTGCACCGTTTTTCAAGTCAACGACTAATTCAGCGTTTACTTCATTCTCGCGATTCTGACGCCATACTTTGTATTCATCGTATTTGGCATCGCGTTTGTTTTTTGCAATAAAATAAAGTTCGAAAATGGTCATTAATGTAATGGGAACTAATCCTCCAACAAGCATTTCGGTAGCTCTGTCAAACCCAAAGCCAAACAATGATGGGGTAATAAATTTAAAAACAGCATTTATGGTTAAACTTACTAATGTTGCAGCCAATACACTACTTGCATTTTGCCGCTTCGAAAATAATGTCCATATAATTGGAAGATACAACGGAACTCCGGTAAGTGCAGCAACACTGATAACTACATTCACAATACCACCCATAAGCGGAATCAATAGTGCGACGATAATAGCCAATATTCCAAATCCAATAGTGGAAAATCGGGCAACTTTCATTAATTGTTCATTGGATGTATTTGGGCGAATAAGTCTGAAGATATCATTTGTAAATACACCAGCGGCAATATTCAACGAACCATTCAACGAACTGGCTGTAGCAAATACCATCCCGCCAAGCATGAGACCTAAAAGTCCCTGTGGAAGGGCTAACTTACACATCATTAAATAGGCGCCTTCGTTGGCCAAACCTGCTAATTGAGGATTAATCGTTCGGTAAATCATAGGAGGAAGCATCCAAAGAATTGGGGCAATCAAATAGAGTGAACCAAAAAGCAAACCCACTTTGCGGGCATCTTTTTTTGTTCGTACAGTAGTGTATCGTTGAATATACGACCAGTTTCCACCCAAAAAGAACATATTATAAATGGCAAAAGCAACGATAAAAAGCGGCGTAAATTCACCATTGAAGATGGAAAAAAATCCTTCGGGTGTTTTATCGAGGAATGCGGTAACGCCACCCGTTTTTTGAAACGACAAAGGAACTACTATTAATACTGCTGCTGTAAGTATCACAAATTGAAGTACATCGGTAACTACTACGGCTCGTAACCCACCCACTGTAACATACAAAATACAAATGCCACCCAGTAATAAGATGCTCGATTGTAATGGAAAACCAGTAGTAACTTCTACAATCTTGGCTACAGGATATAAAAATGCTCCGGCAGTAAAAAGCGAAATAAAGAGAAATATATACGTATAAGCTTTTTGAACTTTAAGACCCAATCGATGTGTTATATATTCGGCTGCTGTGAGTACATTCGTATTTTTCCAGCGAGGTGCTAAAAAAGCTCCGACAAAAAAACCGGCAAAGCTCATAGTTAATTGGATGGTAATCGCCACCCAACCATAACTGTAAGCAATAGAGCCCCAAACCACAAAAGTACCTGCGGAGAAAAACCCCATAAATAATGACAATCCACTTATCCACCAAGGTACATCGCCTCCTGCTGCAAAAAAACTTTTCATACTCGAACCGGTTTTCGAGAATGACATGCCGGCGATCAATATTCCTGCTGTAAAAAGAAAAATGGTTATATAATCTAAATTTGTCATTATTTGATGATTTTTCAAAGTGATTGCGATGCAAATGTATATAATTACCTATTAATACAAGTCCATATTTCTTTTTAATGTTATTGTAAACGATTACATCTAATAAAAATTTAATGTAAACGATTACACCTCTACCCTGACTAAATTTTAGTACGCAAGAAATGAAATGTCAAATATTTTCTCTATTTTTGTTTCAAATCTAGTTGTCATGAAAAAGTATTCAACTCTTAAAGATATTGCAAAAGCTTTAAACGTCTCGACTGCAACAGTTTCTCGAGCATTAGCGAACCGTTCGGATGTCAATCAAGAGACAAAAAAACTTGTTCTTGAAGAAGCAAAAAAGCAAAATTACAGACCTAATCCTATTGCCTTAAGATTACAAAATAAACGATCAAAAACTATAGGACTTGTGGTACCGGAATTTAAAAGTTCATTTTTCCCGATGGTTATTGCCGGGATTCAGAAAGTAATGGATGAATTTGGCTTTCAATTACTTATTACTGAATCTCAGGAATCAATGGAAGTTGAAAGACGAAATTTAAGGCTTTTGGAGAACAATATGGTTGAAGGTATTTTGATCTCAATTACACGTGAAGGTGAAAATTCAGATTTGTATCAGGAGCTGATAAATAGTGAAATGCCAATTGTGTTTTTTAACAGAGTGTGTTCTAAGGTAGTGGCATCAAAAGTAGTAATTGATGATTACAAACGCGCCTTCTTTGCGACTGAACACCTAATATACAGTGGGTTTAAAAAAATCTATCATTTCTCAGGTCCAGAAAATCTAATGGTATCCAAAGAGCGTAAAAAAGGCTTTTTAGATGCAATGAAAAAGCATCATCTTGAAGTCACTGATAAGTCTGTTTTGACCGCAGGTGTTTTTATGGATAAAGGATTTTCCGCAATGCAGTCATTAATTGAAAAAAATGATATTCCTGAAGCTGTTTTTTGCTTTAACGACCCAACTGCTTTAGGTGCTTTGAAAGCAATAAAGGAAGCAGGATTAAAATGTCCAGAGGATGTTGCATTAGTAGGTTTCTCAGAAACAGAAATAGCTCAGTTGGTTGACCCTCCTCTCACAAGTGTTGAACAGCCTACTTTCGAAATGGGTGAAACTGCTGCCCGTATATTACTTGATCAAATTACTAAATCGCCACCTCCTCCTCCCGAAACCATTTGTCTGAATGCAAAATTGAATGTGAGAAAATCGTCAATAAATACGCATAAATTATAAGTTTTAATGGGTGTTGGTTTTGTTTTATTTAACTGCTTACACCTTCTTGTCGAGCTGCTATTTACTTTATGTATTTAATCATAAAATTGCGGTATAAAGAATCCATTTTTCAACGCCAAGTCGCTAAATTGTAAAAAACCGCCAAAAAACTTTCAAGTCTTTCTCATCGCAACCTTTTAAAATAAGTATCTGAAAAGCTAATAATGTACTTTATCACATTTTATTCTTACAATTAAGTCTACTTAATCAATTTAAAATTTCGACCCCCAAACGTTTAAATTGAATTTAGTTTCTCTTATGCCGTAAATTATCTCCCTTTGGTTACTGCCCCTTGGGTCTGTATACTCTATCATTTATTTTATGTTGATTTTTAATCTGTCAAAGTAGAATAACGTTTTTTTATTTATAATTTTCAATTTTTTTTCAAATAATTGTTAGTTAGAAAAAAAATAATTTATCTTTACGGACATAAAAATCACTTTAATGAGATACAGATCCAGAATTAGATCTTTGATATTAAAAGAGTTGCTAGTTCCGATAGTAGTAATTATTATCATGTTACTGATAGGATTTTTTGGTTTTATTTATATCGAAGGATTCAGCCCGCTCAAATCAATTTACATGCTCGTTTCCACCTATTCGATGGTTGGGTATGGCGATGTAGTGCCTATAACTGATGCTGGGAGGGTATTTACTATCATTATGATACTATCGGGCTTTGCAATTGGCCTTCTTTCGATAGGCAAAATTTCAGCCTTTGTGGTTGCAGGAGAGTTATCAACATTGCTAAAACTAAGAAAAATGAACAAGACATTGGATGCTATGCAAAACCACTATATTATTTGTGGCTATGGCAAAACAGGTAAAAGGGTATTGGACGATTTGCTGGCGAAGGGATTTGAGGTTGTTGTGATTGAAAGTAATATTGAACGAAATGAAAAACTTAAAGAACGACATAGTGAGAATTTCATCCACTTAGAAGGCGATGCCACCCACGATGAAACGTTGCTACAAGCTGGAATAGAGAGAGCCAAAATGCTTATTTCGGTTTTGCCAACTGATGCCGAAAATCTATTTGTAACGCTCAGCGCCAAGGATATCAATAAAAATGTGAAGGTTATCAGCCGAATTGATGAAGCAAGTTCAGAGCCGAAGTTTAAACGTGCTGGAGCCGACTTTTTGGTTTCTCCCATCGAAATTGCCACCGACCATATTATTTCCATTGCTACTACGAGTGGCGATTTTTTTAGTTTTGTAGAATTTGCAGGAGGAAAAGAAGAATTAAAAGAATATAAATTCGGCTTGGTAGAAATAGTAGTTGGGAGCGATTTAATTAATAAAAGCTATCGCGAAGCCAATATTCCTCAACGGACGAACTTAAATGTAATAGGATTTTATTCAACCCAAAGCGAATTACAAGTAAACCCCAAAGCTGATAATATCATCCAACTGGGCGATAGATTATTGGTATTCGGCACCGAAACTCAGATTGACCAATTAAAAAAAATTGCTGAACAGAGGTAAATCAATTTACGTCAAACGTTGAATCAGTAAACCACGCTTTAAAAAAAGGGTCACTAAGCTATTGAAATTAATTCCCCTAATTGTACTCTTCACTTTTAGTATTATTTTCATAATCAAATTCTTAGAACCTCTTCTTGACAAAAACCTTCAATCCATTGGGGACTATTTTTACCTTAATTTCAGTACCTTCGGTATAAGGTTCGCCGTCGTAATGAAATGGACCGGAATTTTCACGTGTCAAGGTAATTTCGTTGGCACGCAAAGTAGTCATAAACAAATCTTTGTCTATTGATTTTGTGAAAAGTTGTAAGGCAAGTGATGGTATGGCAATAATCGGGAAACGGCTCATAATAGAAATATCCAACATGCCATCTTGAACACTTGCTTGCGGAGCGATATAGGCATTGTTTCCCCATTGCGAAGCATTGGCAAAAGTCATTACAAAGGTTTTTACCTTTAAATCAATTCCCTCACCCAATAAATGGCAGTTTTGCGATTTGTAGCTGAAATAACCCGTAATCATCTTTTCGATATAGGTCATCACCCCACGGTTTTTACTTTTGGCAAACTCGGTGCTAACATAAGCATCGAATCCCGTTCCGCAGGTACAAAAGAATGGTTGATTATTCACCAAACCATAATCTATAAAGATATCTTCGGATTGATTGAGTTGGGCAATGGCTTTTCGTGGACTAAGTGGTATTTGGAGATGCCTAGCTAGTCCATTTCCTGAACCGATAGGAATAATGGCCAAGGTAGTTTCAGTGTGTATTAATTCTTTAGCTATTTCGTTGATGGTTCCGTCACCCCCAACTGCGACAACATAATCATACTTTTCTTCAACATATTTACGTGCCAACTCGCTTCCATGTCCACGATATTCAGTGAATAAAATATCTACATTAAACTTTTCATTATCAATTTCCTCGTAGATTATATCAGGGATATTATCCTTTTTTGCTGTTCCCGAAATAGGATTAATAATAAAAGCAATTCTTTTTCTCATTATTTCAAATTAATATCAGAATGAAAATTATCCTTTTCGGATTTAACAACCCGAAAAGAATAATCTTATTGTAACTCTAAATTAAGCATTTAGCTTATTAATCAGTGGATTAGAATACATTTCGAGTATCTTAACCTTTAAGAAATCAATATCCTTATCGGGTAAATCAATTTTTAGAATTTGTTTTTCGATATAAGCCTCGAAATCAAGTTTCTCCATCATACTGTATTCTTTCTCGAATTGTTTGCCAGAATTTAGCAAGTCGTAAGCAATTTTATTGACAGCATAAATCACATAATTGCTGTGAATCTTCTTATCGATTAGTTTGGCTGTATTGGAGATTAATTCATTTTTATTTTTGTTTTCCGCGGCAAGAGCTAATATCTCTTTGTCTATTTCACCAGCAAGAGTATATACCACTTTTCCCTTATAACCCATCACGCCGGTTTGCATATTCAACAAATCATCGAAAGGCTGTTTTTTGAAGTCAGGATTATCTCGTTTTTGTTGGAATTCTTTGGCTTTCAGGTAATCGCAAGGGTCATATTCGTACGAAATGCTGACAGGGCAGATATTCAGTTTCGACAAATTAGTCGCAACATCTTCTGTTCCATACATATTCAGCATTTTAAGAAGGCTATCCTGAGTCCGGTCGTTAGCATCTTTTGCACGGCCTTCACGTTGTGCTAGCCAAATGGACTGATTTTTTTCGGTAATCGTATAATGAATATACTCTGATAAAAGTTGTGAGCTTTCTAGTACTTGTCGAGGACTTAAACCACGTTTCACAATAAAGCTTTTATTCACTCGTACCAATTCCTCAATCCATGGAAAAATCAACAAATTATCACCAATAGCAATTTCAACGGTATCTATTCCTTTTTCAATTAATTTGGCACAAAGCAAGGCCGAATCTAAAATAATATCCCTATGATTAGAGATATAGAGATAAGGTTTTGAAGTGTCGATAAGTTCAATTCCTACCAAATCTATTCCTTTAGTAAGTGTAAATTCAAGGTTTTGTAGAAATGGGAAAACAAAATTTCTCTGAAATTCTAAATTTGTTTTGTAGCTCGTAAGTCGTTGTTTGATAATCTCTTTCGGCATCAAGGGATATACCGTGCTGAGTACTTTCATAAACTGTTTTTCGTTGCTCAACCGCTCTAAAGCGTCCGGTATTTCGCTATTGTTATAGCATCGTATGGCATCAAATTTTGTAATCATGATATATATATTTTAATTAGTTGATAGTTGATAGTTGAAAGTGTTTTTTGTCGATTATTATCATTATTAAAAGCATAACGTCTACTTTCAAATATTTTATCTGAAAATCCAGCTTAGATAAATATAAATAACTGGTGATGCCAAAATCATGCTGTCGAACCGATCAAGAAATCCACCATGACCAGGAATTGCAGTTCCTGAATCTTTTACTTGTAAAGTGCGTTTTAATAGTGATTCAATTAGGTCGCCATAGGTACCGAAAACCACAACAATTTCAGCAAAAACAAACCATTTTATAAGCGAAATTTCAGGAATAAGTGTATAGAAAAGGTAGCCCGAAGCCAAGGCTGCCACCGCACCACCGAAGAAACCTTCCCAACTCTTTTTGGGCGAAATACGTTGAAATAGACGGTGTTTACCAATTGTAACTCCCACAAGATATGCCCCAGTATCGTTCACCCAAATAGTTACAAAAACTGCCAATAGAAACAAGGGTTTATAAATACCAGCATCGATATAAGCAATGAAGTTGAGTAACGAAAATGGCAATGCCACAAGCACTTGACCCAATAAAAAGTAAGCCCAATTATGCATAGGATTTTTCTTCTTCAAATATAACTCAACAATAAAGGTTCCGACTAAAAACAAACCATATATCGAAAATATCGGAAATTGAAGAATATTGGAAGCATGAATAAACGAACAAGCGAAAAGTATAACTGCACCCGCGACTGCCATCCAGCTATTTACTTTGACATCAGGTACTTGATTGGTGAGTTTATGGAATTCCCAAACGCTAAGTCCAGTTACGATGCTAAAAATAATAGCATAGGTAAATGCATCCAATAAGATAGAAACCATAATCAGTGCAACAAAGAAAGCACCACTCAATGTTCGCTTAATAAAGTTATTCATAAGTAATTGACGATTTTTGGGTTTTCAACAGCAGATATGGTTATTTCTCTGGATCAATTTATTTTGAGAAGCTCCATAATTTCGTTTAACTTCGGCGACAAAATGATTTCTGTGCGGCGGTTTGATGCTCTGCCTTCAGCAGTATCGTTATTGGCACGTGGCAAAAATTCTCCTTTACCCGAAGCTGTAATGCGTGTAGGAGGAATTTTATAATCATCGGTCAAAATCCGAACAATGGAGGTGGCTCGCACAACACTTAAATCCCAATTGTCACGATATTGAGCTGTTTTGATAGGAATATTATCGGTATGACCTTCAACCAATATGTCAATATCTATGTTTTTGTTCAGCACATCGGCAAGCACTTTGATTGCTTCCAATCCTTTCGATTCTACTGCTGCACTACCCGATTTGAAAAGTAATTTATCGGACATCGAAACATAAACTTTTCCATTCTTAATTTCCACCGACAATTCGTCAGACTTGAAACCCAACAAAGCATCACGCAAAATAGAGTTTAATCTTTTTGTAATCGAATCCTGACGGGCAATTACTTTTTGCAAGTCGCCCAAGGCCTTTTCTCTATCGGAGAGCAGTTTTTCTTTGGCAGAAAGTTCATCCGTTTTTTGCTTGATAGTTAAGTTGAATTGCTCCGATTGCGATAAGTTTTTATTAGTCAACTCGTTATATTGCTGTTCGAGTTGTTTAATCTTGATATTGTCGTCTGATATTTGTTTGTTCTGTGAAGCAATTTCTGCAACTTGTTCTGAAATTTTAATTTCACGCACAGACAGGGTTCGGCAAAGTGAATCTCGCTCGTCAACAACTGTTTGTACAAATTTTGGAACGAAAAGTTTTTTATAGGGTTTTTCCTCACCACAACGGTAAATGGGACTACAAGACGAAATAAACCCTGTCAATAACAAGGTGTAAATCAACATTTTAAAGTATTTCATGTGTCTTATTTTATTTAATCCAACCCAGTGTTAGGTTGAAGGTTATTACTTCCAGCTTTCAAAATAACGCAATGAACGAAAAGTATGAAACTCTAATTTATAGAAAATGGCTTTAAGTCCCAATTTTTTCTCCTTCTCCTTTTGGAGAGGGTTGAAGTGAGGTTGGGATTTAGGTAGCTGTCTTCAAGAAAGTTCATTCGCAAATTTATACGCAAAGATAACAAAAGTTTATTCTTTGGAAAGGAAAACAACTAATTCTTTTGGTCCGTGAGCACCTAAAACAAGTGTTTTTTCTATATCAGCTGTCCGACTGGGTCCGGTGATGGTAGTAATGGTCGATGGTAAGCCGTTTTCATACCTGTTCTCGATAGATTTTAAGGCGTCTTCGGGGTAATCGAACAATTGTTTGGCATGGGCAATGACTATGTGTATAGGTGGAAAAACATACATCTGACGACCTGAATCGCCGGCTGAACTAACCATGACGCTTCCGGTTCGAGCAATGAGATATTCACAGTTTGTAATGCCTGCTTGCATTGCTGTAAAATCTTCTTGTGACTCAGTTTGTAAGATGTTGTATTGTTGTAGTTCCTTTTTAATTGCTGAGTCACGGCAAAAAAGTATAGGGATATTATTCTCAATAAGATATTCTTTGAGCTGTTCTAAAAGTTCTTTTTTATTGTTGCAAATTATACACTTGCCGCTAATAGCTTCTAATTCAGATTTAAAACAAGTAATACTATCGGGTAGAATTGCTTTATAAATAGGTTGTTCAGTAGCTGGAATATTATCAGAAGATGCTCTTTTTAAAACAGAAATTGCAGCAGCCCTTTTGGTTTGGGTTGCTGCAATTTTACTTAATATCCTTTGTTTCGATTGGTCGGACATGATTATTTGGTTTCTTCTGTTGCTGTCTCGGTTTTCGCCAAAGTTTCTTCCTTATCTACTGTACTGGAAAGTTGTGGTATTTCAGCTACTTCTTCATTCATGCCGTTTTGAGCCATCAATTCATCTTGACGTGAAGTCCATTGACGTTTACCAAATATCTTTTCTAAATCTTCTGCAAAAATTACTTCTTGTTCTATCAGGAATTCAGCTAATTGATTATGTTGCTTAGCATTGTCGGCAAGAATTTGCTTTGCTCTTTCGTACTCTATGTGTACAATTTCTTTGGCCTCATTATCAATTAATTCAGCTGTTTTTTCGCTGTATGGTTTAGTAAATCCGTAATCAGAATTTCCCGATGAATCGAAATAGCTCATATTCTGTAGTTTTTGACTCATTCCAAAATAAGCAACCATAGCGTAGGCACGTTTTGTAACGCGCTCCAAATCGTTGATTGCACCAGTCGATATTTGTTTTAGAAAAATTTCTTCGGCTGCTCTGCCACCCAAGGTAGAACACATTTCGTCCAAAAGATGCTCGCGATTAGTCAATTGACGTTCTTCGGGCAAATACCAAGCTGCGCCTAAGGCCTCACCCCTTGGGACGATAGTTACTTTTACTAATGGGTTGGCATGTTCCAACATCCAGCTGATGGTAGCGTGTCCGGCTTCGTGGTAAGCAATCGATTTCTTTTCAGCTACGGTTGTAATTTTCGATTTCTTTTCCAAACCACCTACAATTCTATCCACAGCATCCAAAAAGTCTTGTTTTTCAACGAATGATTTGTTTTTACGAGCAGCTATCAATGCAGCTTCGTTACAAACATTGGCAATATCAGCTCCCGAGAATCCAGGAGTTTGTCTGGCCAAGAAATTCACATCGACAGTTTCATTTATTTTAATAGGACGCAAATGCACATTAAAAATTTGTTTGCGTTCTTGCACATCCGGCAAATCTACATGAATCTGACGGTCGAATCTACCAGCACGCAACAAGGCTTTATCCAAAATATCAGCGCGGTTGGTAGCAGCCAAAATAATGACTCCACTGTTTGAACCAAATCCGTCCATTTCGGTAAGTAGTTGATTCAATGTATTTTCACGTTCATCATTACTTCCCATATTTGGATTTTTACCACGAGCACGACCAACAGCGTCAATTTCATCGATAAAAATTATACAAGGTGATTTCTCCTTGGCCTGACGAAATAAATCGCGAACCCTCGAAGCACCAACTCCTACGAACATTTCAACAAAATCGGAACCCGACATGGAGAAAAATGGCACATCAGCTTCGCCAGCTACTGCTTTGGCTAATAATGTTTTACCAGTTCCTGGAGGACCCACTAATAATGCTCCTTTTGGAATTTTACCACCCAATTCAGTGTATTTTGTAGGGTTTTTTAGGAATGCTACTATTTCTTCAATCTCTTGTTTGGCTTCGTAAAGTCCTGCAACATCTTTAAAAGTTATTTTATTCTCAGTATTTCCTTTGTCGAATAGTTGAGCTTTGGATTTTCCAACATTAAAAATGCCACCTGAGCCGCCACCACCCATTTGACCACTCATTCTTCTATTCATGTAAACAAAAAACAAAATCAACAATAAAAATGGCAGAATGCTGAATAAGAACATATCCAAATAGTCCTTACTTAATTTGTAATCAACTATACCAGTATAAACTTTATCTTCCTTGGCTTTATTGATAAATTTTGAAAATTCTTCTACAGAGGGTATTCTCACATTAATCATTCGTTCTTTTTCATAAACTTCTGATTTTTCGCCAAATACCGATTTTACTGCATTCTTATTTACTTTGGCCGTCAATGCGTTTTTGGAAGAAAATACATCAATTTTTTCGACATAACCATTTTTTACGTGTTCCTCAAATGTAGAATAAGGAACATCTTTGGCAGGCGTTGTATCGTTAAAAAGATAGGAACCAACAAGTACAATAAGAATGATACCGTAAATCCACGATATATTAAATTTCGGGCCTTTACTTGTTGGTTTTACAGGAGTTTTTGGGGTTTTGTTTTCCATTCTATTATATAAATAGATTTTTAATTTTTAGTTTAAATTCTCAATTCGCGTCAAATCGGCATCGTTCCACAGGTGTTCAATATCGTAAAATGCTCTGAATTGACGTTGAAATACATGTACAATAATTTGTCCGTAATCCATTGCTATCCATTCTGCATTTTCAAATCCAGCCGCTGCCAATGGTTTAATGTTTATTTGTTCGTTTACCCAGTCTTTTATTGACGTGGCTACCGAATTGACATGAACGTTAGAATCTCCTTCACAAATCACAAAATACTTGCAGGGTGCTTCTTTAAGTTTGGTCATGTTCACAATCACTATTCCTTTGCCTTTTCGTTCTTGTATACCTTCAACAATTTTTTTTACAATTTGTTCGTTTTCTTTCATGCTGTGCTTTATGATTTATAAAATGCTTTTAATGAAAAGCAAGTTTGGAATTTTCCGTTTGCAAATTCTCTGTAATTATTTCAGAATTAAGTCTTCTTATCAGACAAATTTCATACCGTTGTACTATTGTAATCGGTTGTGTTTTTTTCACTGACATATTGGCATAAAAAAACCGATACAAAAAAAGTTGTACCGGCTTTTTATGAATTTATACTCTATTATTTAGAGATTATTTTACGATTGCTTTGAAAATATCATCTGTAAAGAATTTTGCAAATTCAAGATCTTTGGCTGCTTTTGCTTTAAAGCTGTTATTTTCGCTAACAGCTTTGCGTAAGTTGCTGTAAACTGCATCGCGGTTGTTGGTACGAGCACCTACCACAGCACCTAAATAAGCGGTTAAAGCATCTGGTTGTGCTACTGCATCTAATGTGTTGCGAGCACCATTGTAATTGCCATCCAAAATTTGCATTAACGCACTGTTGTTGGTAGCAGTAGTTCCGAATGAAGATTTAGCTTTTGAATAATCACCTTTCAACAAATATACAGTTCCCATTGCATTTCCAAGATTAGCTTTGGTTCCAGCTGATTTTCCAAAAAACTCTTCAGCTTTTGCCAAATTTCCTTTTTGCAATGCACATAACCCTGCATTGTAATTAGCGTTCGGACATTTAGGGTCAATACTTAATGCTTTTTCAAAATTAGCTGATGCTTGGTCATTAGCTTGAAGGTATTGAACTGCTCCTAAGTTGTTAAAACCACGAATCTCAGAAGGATAATTTGTAGTTACTTTTTTGTATATATCAGCTTTTGTAGCCAAATCGTCAGTTAGAGTAGCTGCATAAAGCAATTCTTCAACATTAAGTTTAGATGCACCTTCAATCGCTAACTTAGTAATTTCGGCATCAGATTTACCAGTTACATCCACTGTAAGTTTTAAACGTGATCGACGCAATTGAGGTAAAATATCTTCAGCAATGCTTTTGAAGGCAACCGAAAGGTTTTTAATTTCTTGTTCGCGTTGTTCAGGATCATTGTACATCGACAAAACTCTCAAGATAAGTTGTTTGTCCTGAATGTCAGAGCTTTCCATTAATTTTTGGAACCCAGCCCAGTCTTCTGCTGTAAATTTAGAATCAACTGAAACAGTTGTTTTTAGTTTTTTCAATTCTTTGTTTACGTAATCTAAAGTTACTTTTTGACGTTTTTCAGCCAAGTTGGTATTCAATTCCAATGCACCATCAGGAGAGGCATAACCAGCAATTTCTAAACCAGCAACTTCTTTGTTTTGAGCATCTTTAGCTTCTTTTATTTTTTTAGTTAAATCAAGAATGTTGCCTGATTTAGTTTCCGAAGTTCTCAATTGTGATTGTTGAATCAAGAATTTAATTTCAGCTTCTTGCATTTCTTGAATCACACGTTGGAATTTATCAGCAATAATTGCAGGACCGTTTTCAACTCCGAATTTTGTTGAAGCTAGTTGTTCTGTAGCAATAACTCCATCGGCAACTTTAACGCGTTCAAGTTTGTAGGTTTTTTTCTTAGTTGAAACGCTAAAATCTAACCACAATTCAGATTTAGCCATTTCTGGGACATAATCAAACGAAGTCTTAATTGTGTAATTTCCACCTGCTTTGTAGCTGATAGTTTGGTCGTTACCAATTACTTTTTCACCTTGAAATACTGAACTGGCTCCTTTAACTTCTTTACCTTCAAAGCTAAGAACAGGAGTAACTGTGAGAGTTGCATTTTTTGAGAAATACTTTACAGGGAAAGTTCCAGTAATAGTAGCATCTACTTTTCCCCCTTTTACTTCGAGTGGATTAGGGGTACATTTGAATAGGCTTGGATCAAGCGTTTTCAAGTCTTTGTTGCACGAGCTCATAACCAATGCGAGCATGATTGTAATTGCGAAAAATAATTGTTTTTTCATGAAGTTTCTATTTTTTATTGTAAATTAATTCCAGTTTTATGTTTTAAGCATTATTCTACAAATATACAATATATGTATCGATTTCTCAATGCTTTGTACATTGTTTTCACATTTTTTCAATAATTCTCAATTATTTCATCAAAAAACACCTAAATTTTATTTAGAACAATTTGCTTGCGGGTATGTATTATTGGGTTACTTCATGAAAATATCTATATTTACTCCTATGCCTATGCCTTGTATCATTTTTGAAAGTAGCAGTGTAATTTTGTTTTGTTAAAAATCGGTATAAAATAGAAATAAAAATGTCTGAATACTTGATTGGTCTTATTTTCATAAAATCACTTGATGAATGTATAAATTTTGAATTGTTAGTGATTCTCTTTTAACTTCAATTTTGTTTATTCATATTTCTAAACCATGTATCGAATAACAACAAATTAATTTTGATATTCAAACATAAATTGCTTAATTTGCAGAAATTTGAAAATCACAAAATTAATCAACACTTCGTATATGAATAGAGTCAAATTACTTTATACGGTTTTATTTATCATCATAATTGGTAGTTTATTTCAATCGGTGGTTTCGCAATTTTACGAAGGGTTCAAATATGGATATGCAGTATCGAACTACGAAGACAAGAACCATGTGTTCATGGATGAATTCTTGATGATGAACGTTTCGGTGAAAGATAATAACTATATGGATTCCAGTGTACTAAATTTAAAGACTGCTATACCGATGCAAATACGTTATAATAATATTACTATGCTTATCAATTCACAATCAACAAAACCCTTGTGGTGGATTTTATTGCAAGTTGTTTATGGTATGTTGGCACTGGTAGTAGTCATTCTTGGGATATGGATTCTGAATTTGGCTCTTAAAATAATCTTTTCACTTCAGAAAACTGCCGTTTTTGATCGTATTAATCTGAAACGAATAAACCGCATAGGACTATTTATCTTGAGTATAGCTGCTACAGAGTCATTTTTGGAGCTTATAAATATTTACTCAGCCAAGTTTATGATTGAACTTCAACATTATACATTCTCGTTTGCTGATGTTTTTAAATACGATACGTTTATACTTGGCACAGTGATTTTGATAATGAGCGAAATACTGCGAATGGCTATCGAAATAAAAGAAGAGCAGGATTTAACAATTTGATTTTCAACTACAAATTATAACAAAAGAGAAATGCCGATAATAGTAAATTTAGATGTAATGATGGCTCGCAGGAAGATATCTCTGAACGAGTTGTCGGAGAAAGTGGATATTACGACGGCTAATTTATCGATACTTAAAACGGGTAAAGCCAAGGCCATACGATTTAGCACCCTCGAAGCTATCTGTAAAGTGCTCGATTGTCAACCAGCTGACATATTGGAATTTAGAGCTGAGTAGCGAAAATAATTTAGATTTATCTGATAATAGTTTCAGGTGCTTAACCCCTTTGTCTTTCGAGCAAAATAAGCATCATTAGTCCCAATACTATACGTTCTTCTTCCATTGAATTTATGTTTTGGAATTTTTCAACTGAAAACCTCCGTCCCCAAAATGAAGGTAATTTTTTAAGCTGAACTACCTCTATATTTTCGGAGTTGCAAACTGTATAAGCAGGGTGAAATAAATAACCTGAAAGTATACCTAAAAGTGGAATTTCGCCAAGCATGCTGTCGAAAATTTTAGCCCATGGATTTGCTTCGCGTATAATAAAATTAGTTTGTTTCTGCTGATCTAATATTTCATAACGTGCTTTCCAGATTGATTGCCATCCTTTACGAACTATGTAACCGATTTCTTGCCCATTTACATTGCTAAAAGCATAGGTAGCGGTAAAATCGAGCCATCTATTGGCACGGATTGTATAATTTAATGCAGACTTACTTTGATCGCTAAAAACCTGAACCTCCTCTTTTAACCTCAACATTTTTTGTCGAATATAGGCTACCGTGTTGCCGTTGGCATCGCAGGCAGTGAAATCGTTGCTGAGTGTAGTAATTTTGAAAGTAAATTGTAGCGGAAATTGAAGCTTTTCCATTGATTGTATCAAAAAGATGGTTTAAATTAATTCCTATCTCACACGAATACTTGAACCGGGTTTAAGTAGTTTCTTTCTAGTGAATTTATTTAGTTTACATAACTTGTTAATACTGGTTCCATTACGAGCAGCAATATGACCCAAGGTATCGCCCGACCGCACTTTGTAGTATTTGGCAGCTTGCATGGTTTTTACTTGTTGTTGGTAGTAGAACGACTTGCGCTTGGTCATTTGATACTCTTCATCGTAAGCAAGTCCAGTCTCGAAATTGATAATGCTAGACGGGTTAATTGCATTGCCCAAGTAGCGGGTTTCGAAATGTAAATGGGGTCCAGTAGATCTTCCGGTATTTCCACCAAGTGCAATAATTTCGCCTGACTTTACTACTTGATCCAAGATAACGAGTACCTTAGATAAATGTGCATACACAGTTTCTAATCCATTTTCGTGGCGTATTACTACATAATGTCCATAACCACGAGCTTCATAATCGATAATTCTAACTTTACCCGCAAATGCGGCATGAATAGAGTCGCCTACGGTCAAGCGTAAATCAGTACCATAATGGTAGCGATATCTACGCGGACCAAAATCAGATGTGATTGAGCCAAGTACTGGTACAATAAAATTCTTACAACTTATTCTTACGGTATCGGGTAGGCTGTCGATGGGAATTTTATAGGGATTTAAACGCTCCGAGGTCCAGATATTATTGTAAATATCATCGGCCGGGTGGTTTTCCATCAAGTCGTCGGTCTTATCATTCAGCATTTCGCGATAGATATTCAAAGAATCAGTCTTAGGTATGCTAAAAAGCACATTCTTCTGGGCAGATAAACTCAAAAAAACAAATAAGAGTAGGAAAACAAAACTAAATCTAGTGGGGAAAAATCGCATCTTTAAAATCAAACTATTTTGCCTGAAAAACAGAATTATCAAGCGGATAAATTACTTGTCAACAATTAATTGGCATATAGATAAATGGCTTTATCTCTTCCGAAATAAAGATTCCAATCTAGTAGCTTCAAAAAATGTTACATTAGAATGTTGGCGAGAAATTACAACTCATCGCTGGCGTATAAAAAGCCGAGATTATTAAGTTTAAAATCGAAAATTTCATCTTGTTTGAAGAAACGATTTAATTCAACCTCAGCATTTTGAACTGTATCAGATGTGTGAATGATGTTTTCTTGAACACTTACACTAAAATCCCCTCTTATTGTTCCTTGAACTGCCTCACGACCATTAGTTTTTCCGGCCATGGCATGTACAATATGAACTGCATCAACTCCTTTCCAACAACATACAATAACGGGAGTAATCATCATGCTATCTTTTATCCTCTTGAAAAAAGGGCGTTCTACCAAATGAGCGTAATGTTCAGCCAAAATTGTTTCGTTGAGTTGTATCATTTTTATTCCACACAATTGTAATCCTTTCCGCTCAAAACGTGTAATGATTTCGCCAATCAATTCCCTTTGTAAAGCACAAGGTTTAATAATAACCAATGTTTTTTCCATAACGATTAATATCAAAATTGTATGAAAGTAAATTTTCCTCAAAAATAGGAAATCATAGCAATAAGTCAAAATAAGTTCTAATTATTTAACTTATAATTCCCCAATTTGCAATATTCGTGTTTAATTTACGCAATTGATTAGATAATATATTGTTTTCGACATTTTGAAGATTCGGATCATTATCCAAAATCTCCATAGCAACATTGCGTGCAATTTCGAGCATTTTCCCGTCCTGAGCTAGATTGGCAATTTTAAGTTCAAAAGGCAAACCGCTTTGTTGCGTTCCTTCTAAATCGCCTGGACCACGGAGTTGTAAATCAGCTTCCGAAATTTCAAAACCATCATTCGTTCGTACTAAAATATCCATTCGTTTGTGGGTTTCAGTGGTCAATTTGAATCCTGTGAGCAATATGCAATAACTCTGATTGACTCCACGACCGACTCTACCTCTGAGTTGATGAAGTTGCGATAATCCAAACCGTTCGGCATTTTCGATAATCATAACGCTTGCATTCGGCACGTTTACACCTACTTCTATCACAGTGGTTGCAACCATAATTTGGGTTTCTGCCTTCACAAATCGCTGCATTTGATACTCCTTTTCGGCTGATTTCAATTTGCCATGCACTTTGCTGACTTTATATTGCGGAAAAGTTTCGCAAATGTAATTGTAACCATTCTCCAAGTCTTGCAAATCCATTTTCTCCGATTCCTGAATGAGCGGATAAACAATATATATTTGTCGACCGGCATTGACTTGTTTGGCAATGAATTGATTAAGCCCTTGACGTTTGCTCTCGTAATAATGATAAGTTTGAATGGGCTTGCGTCCGGGAGGAAGTTCGTCAATAACTGACACACTCAAATCACCATACAGCGTCATAGCCAAAGTTCGAGGAATGGGTGTAGCCGTCATCACCAAAATATGAGGCGGTTTTATATTTTTCTTCCAAAGTTTCGACCGTTGTTCAACGCCGAATCGGTGTTGCTCGTCAATTACCACAAAACCCAACTGGGCAAACTGAACCGTATCTTCAATCAAAGCATGAGTTCCAATCAGAATATTCATTTCGCCACTGCGAAGTTGTTCGTGAAGTTCCACCCTGGCTTTTGGTCGTGTTGAACCGGTGAGTAAGGAGACTTTTACACCCAAATTTCCCAAAAGTTCACAAATGGTAACGTAATGCTGGTTGGCCAATATTTCGGTTGGAGCCATTAAAGCCGCCTGATAACCATTGTCGATGGCGATGAGCATGGCCATTAAAGCCACCAAAGTTTTGCCACTTCCCACATCACCTTGCAGCAAACGATTCATTTGTTTGCCACTTCCTATATCAATTCTTATCTCACGAATTACTCGTTTTTGAGCTCCGGTAAGTTCAAAAGGAAGAAAATCTTTATAAAAAGTATTGAAATAATGTCCTATTTCAGCAAAAATGAAGCCTTGAAAATTTTGTTCACGCCACTTTGTTTGTCTGAGAATATTCAACTGAATATAAAAAAGCTCCTCAAATTTCAACCTTTGTCGGGCTTTATTTAAGGCGTTTGCATTTTTTGGGAAGTGAATGTTGATGAGCGATTCAGTAAGATTCATCAACGAAAACCGTTTCAAAATTGCTGCCGGAAGTGTCTCCGGAATTCCAGCTTTTAGTTGCTGGATGAGTGGAAAAATAATTTTCTGAACTGCTTTGGAATTCAGATAATTAGTTTTCATTTTCTCGGTAGTATTGTAGAATGGCTGCAAACCCATTTGCTCGGCGGGAGGAAGCTGCGATACAAGTTCAATTTCGGGATGAACAATATTGTATTTGCCATTAAATGCGGCGGGTTTACCAAAAACAACATAGTCAACTCCAGTTTTGTATTTATCGAGTACAAAGCTGACTCCTTTAAACCAAACGAGTTCGATGGTATCTTTTCCATCGGTAAAAATTGCTGAAAGTCGCTGTGTATGACCAGTTCCTATTTTCTCAAATTTCAAAATCTGCCCTTTTACCTGAATAAAAGGCATGGTATGACTGATTTCGTGCAGATAATAAAATCTACTTCTGTCGACATATTTGTAAGGATAATGCCTTAGCAAATCTTCGACAGAACGGATATGGAGCTCCGAGGCAAAAACTGCTGCCTTTTTATTCCCCACATTCGGTAAGAATTTTATGTCGTACATTGAGAAATCCATTTAATATAAAGAGTTTGGAATTTGAAAAGTTTGGAATTTGTAAGAGTTTTAGAATAATGATAAATGGTTATTGATTAACATATTGAATTGTCGACACAATAGCTCTTAAACAGTAAATTGTAAATGTTTAAATCGTCAACTCTTCTTCGCCTGTGCCTTTGCCTTATTTCTAACTCCTATCCCGACACATACTTTCCTTCAGGGATTTTCCGAATTAAGTATATAATTGTCCATGAACTAATTAATACAAATACTGTCAGCAGTGGTAACGAAATTAATGGATTGGCAAACGACCAATAAATTCCATTTCGGAACAAAACGCCTATGATAATAATGTGAACCAAATAAATGCCATAACTGTAATTACTAATCGTTGTTATTAATTTTTCTATTATCTTGTTTTTAATCACTATTTCTTTAATAAATAGGAAGATAGCTGCCGATTGGATAATGGTGTTCAGAGAAAAATAACTATAAATTCGTAAATTCAATCGTTGGTCGTGCTTACTTGAAAAATACGCAACAAAAGCTGAGACCGCAATTGTAATGAAATAAACAAAAAGAAATGTGTATTTCTTGCCTTTAAAATTAAGATTTATTTTACTCAAAAAATGGCCAAGTATCAAAAAACCGGAATATTCAAAATAACCCAAGAGTTTGTATTCATAATCTCCTGTCCATTTGTAAAAACTTAAATTCATATCGTACGTAAATACACAAAGCACAACCCAGCCCAAAAGGAAAATTACTAAATTTTTATTACCTGCTTTTTGTACAATTTTTGAAATGAAAGGTATAAATATATACAGAAAAAGAATCATGTAAACGTACCATAAATGTTTTGAAACACCTTCGTTCAAGAATAAATCAACTGCCCAACGGATAATGTCATTCAATGTATGTGGTTGTAGTTTAGGGATTAATATAACCCAACGATACAGCCAATAAACGAACAACCAGAATATTAAAGGAACAAATACTCGGAGTAATCGTTTTTTGTAAAACTCCGATAATGAATATGTTTTGCTGAGTAAAGTGGCTCCACTTAACATTAAAAACATGGGAACCGCAAATCGCGATGTACTGCTAAATATATTGCCTATCCACCAGCTGTCCATTTGTCTTAAATAAGCCATGTTAATTAATGGACTCGACACATGGATAATAATTACAGCAACAGTAGCTAATGCACGGAGCGAATCTAAATATTGAATTTTGTCAGTTTGTGTCGACATTGATAATCACTGTTTTCAATAATGTAGCTCATTAAAGCTATATTGGCACATTGTTTACTTGTTTCCTCGTTTACTTGTTTCCTGGATTTTCATTTCTTGTCCATCAATGTTGCAGCTAAATGGAAATCCGATGCTGTGGTAATTTTGATGTTTTCTCGATTTCCTTCTACCAAGTGAATTTTTACTCCATATTGCTCCACCACTGACGCATCATCGGTAAAAAACTCTGAAAATTCTTGTTTATAAGCATTTTTGAGTAATTCTGCGTTGAATACTTGAGGAGTTTGAACCAATCTGTAGGCATTTCGGTCCAATGCTTTGCTACTATCACCGCTTATTTCTCTGATACTGTCCACTAACTCAACAACTGGCACGGCTGCTTTATTTTTTTCCGCTTCTGCAAAACATCGGGTTATGGTGTCCACACTTACCAAGGGGCGAACACCATCGTGTACCGCAACTAAAGCATTCGGATCAACACAGGCAAGTCCATTTTTAACTGATTCGTAACGGGTGTTTCCGCCTTTTACACATTTATGTTCAACCGTAAAGGCATGCTTTTTGCAAAGTGAATCCCAAAATTCAAAATGAGCTTCGGGAAGCACCAAAACGATTTGGATATTTGCATCGTACTGATGAAAAACTTCCAGTGTATACATCAAAACGGGTCGACCCTTAATTTCAACAAACTGCTTAGGGATAATGGTTTTTACCCGCTCGCCGCGTCCACCGGCAACAATGATAACTGCTTTTGGTTTCATATTGAATTTTTTATAAAATCTAATTAGCAACAAAGATAAGCATTTAACAACGAAAATAATGAAAAATAAAAACGAAAATGTACCTAAATTGTTATAATCAAAATACTAACAAACTCATTATTAGTATTGGTTAATGTCGCTTTTGAGTAGATTGTGAAATTGCAAATCAAGCTATTTCCTTATCTTCAATAAAAATATTATTGGTAGAAACGCTAACATTTTATAACTTTGCACTCAAATTAGAAAGAAATGAAAAAAAATATCTTTACCTTAATACTATTTTTTAGTATCGTCTATGTTTCTGCACAAGATGTCGAAAACAAATCGAATAGAAATATTTTCGAGAGTCTACGGTCAAATGACTCCACAAGTAGAGGAAGCGTTAAAGTCTATCAGGATTCAAGAATAGAGCAACTAATTAACGAACATAAATCTGTTTCGGAGGCCAAAAGTACAATTACTGCAAATGGCTATCGGGTTCAAGTTTTTTCGAGTAATGTACAACGAACAGCGAAAGCAGAAGCTTTTAAAATAGAAAAAGCATTGCGAGAAGAATTTCCTGATTATGAAGTGTATGTCAATTATACTTCACCGTTTTGGAAGGTGAGGGTTGGTGATTTTAAGACTTTTAACGACGCTCAGGAATTAAGGCATGAATTGATTGGCGCTTTTCCGAATTTACGCAGCGAAACATATACGGTAAAAGACATTGTAAATCAATAACACCACACTCCAAGCCATTTATTACTAGATTATTACACAAAAAAAACAAACAGATTTATATGGATTTCAATATAAACCAACCTGTACCTTTTGACACAAAAAAAACTGAACAGATTGCCCATCATTATCAAGAAATAATACGGCTGTTGGGCGAAAATGTAGAACGCGAAGGATTGATAAAAACACCTGAACGAGTAGCGAAGGCTATGCAGTTTTTGATGAATGGTTATGAGCAAAATCCAGAAGAAATTTTGCAATCAGCCATGTTTACTGAGAATTACCGCCAGATGGTAATTGTGAAAGATATTGATTTTTATTCCATGTGTGAGCATCACATGCTACCTTTTTTTGGCAAAGCACATATTGCATATATCCCCAATAATAAAATTACAGGCCTTAGTAAAATTGCCCGCGTAGTGGAAGTATTTGCCCGTCGTATGCAGGTGCAAGAACGAATGACTACACAAATCAAGGAATGTATTCAAAAAACGCTCGACCCCATGGGTGTCATGGTTATTCTTGAGGCTCAACATCTTTGTATGCAGATGCGTGGCGTTCAAAAACAACATTCCATTACCACTACTTCTGATTTTACTGGCGTTTTTCAGCAAGCCAAAACTCGTGAAGAGTTTATGAATTTGATAAATAGGAAGTAACGATTATCTCTCTGTTTCTGTTCGATTGGAGATATATGCTATACAATAGGGAAGTAATAAACTAAAGTAGGAAATATCGTACAGACTGTCAGTGAATATCGTTCCATTTACACCTCTTGTTAGAATTAAGCTTAATTGAGAAGTTAACATGAATATAAAAATAAATATTGATGTCATATAAAAAAAATGGGTTAAATTCGTCCACCTGAGAGAAAGCCATATTCCAATTAACAACATTAGCAATAAAACATACTTACTACCTACGCTCGATTGTGACATAAAAGGATTCCTTTGAAAAAAAATCCAATTGTCTGTGTCCCATAATATAAATGGTAAAAAAGACAGAAAAAACACTCCAAAAGCAACGAGAAGAAATTTCAATTTCCGTTTCAATGTTATTCCTAAAAATGAAGGGAAGATAAAAAGTGCCATTGGTAAGATAGCAGATAATCGTGTTGAAGCAACCATACCACAAAAGAGTGCAGTTAGAATTAGATTTTCCTTGATTGTCTGTGCTTTAATCTCGAAAATGAGAATTAGGCTTAGCACAAAAAAACCGTTACTTAATGAATCACTTCTGACTGCAACTTCCCACCAATATGCTGGCGATACAATTATTAAAAGTAAAAAAAAGAAAGTTTTTTTATATGATTTTGTATACCGTAAGAAAGCCAATATTACCATGCCTAGAAAGAAAAATAAGCCAATACCAACATCATTTAAAAAATAAAATGGCAAGTTTATTAAGTACCAGAAAGGAAATGGAGAGGGGAAATTTGTAGAACTTACATGAGTATGAGTTCCATAAGGATAAATTCCATTAAAAAAACTGTCAAGAAAATAAGTAACAGCTGACCAACGGTCGACGCGAATAGATAAAGGATCAATTTTAATTAATAGTCCAGCAATCATTATTATTGAAAGAGAACCTAGAATGTATAATAGAAATCTGAAAGATTTTTCTTTCCAATGTATAGTTGTTTTTTGTACAGTAAAATACAGGATTATAAATAATACCAGATAAACCATCATCGGTAGTATTGCGTTTACACCTGTCCGAGGCAAATATTTAAGTATAAATAATGAATTAACGAATAGATATAAAAAAAGCTGTATTGCAGTTTTTCTGTTCATGGTGTTGAACATTAATTAAGAATTAATAGGATTGATACTACACCTAAGGCAATACCAAACATTTGTGTTGAGCTAACTGTTTCCCCAAAAAATAAGATTCCACTTACAAAAATTAAAATCATGATTGCAATTGCAGATACTGGTAAGATTTTACTGATAGGGAAATATCGTACAACAAAGGTTTGAGTAATAAACGTTAAGGTATAAAAAATTACGCTTAAAAGTATTAGTAGTAACCATTTTTTTTCTGCAAATTGATATATGGATGCTTTTTTCATTAGAATTTGTGCAAATACTGCAGATAATATACTCAGACTAGCCAACAGATATTTCATGGATTTGATCAAAATTAGTTGTAGTGTCAATAATGTAAATCGGTCTTTTTTTCTGTTCGTCGAAAAGAAAACCGATGTATTCCCCAATAACTCCCAAAATAAAAAATTGTATACTGAACATTATACTCAAGAAAACAATTATAGTTGTGTAACCTGAAACAGGATGTTGTATAACCTTCATTATTATACTGTAAGTTGCCACTATTAGTCCAAAAGTACCTGATAGAAAACCTAAATAGGTGCCTAGTTTTAAAGGGAATTTTGAAAGAGTGGCAATAGCAGTTATTGATAATGAAAGAAGTTTGAAAATGGAATATTTACTTTCACCTGAGGCTCTTTCGGCCACATCAAATGTAAGTACAGTTTTTTTGAAACCTAACATCTGAATGAAACCTCTTAAAAAACGTACTCTCTCTCTATAATCTTTTTTAAGAATTTTTGCTATGCGCCTTGAAATTAGGAAAAAATCTGAGGCATCTGCTTCGATATCAAAAGGAGAAATTAGTTTTAACAACTTATAAAAAGCAGAGGATAATATACTTTTATTATTTGATCTAACCATATTTATTATATCAACACCTCCTTCTTGAAATCTCTCCAGCATGATTGGAATCATTACCGGAGGATGTTGTAAATCGCTATCCATGCAGATAATAGCCTCGCCAGAGGCATAGTCTATTCCAGCAAGCATTGCGGCTTCATGCCCGAAATTTCTTGAGAATAAAATTGATTTTACATTTTTATTCTCAATAGATATATTTGAAATGATATCTTGCGAACTATCAGTACTGCCATCATCTATGAAAATAATCTCATATTCAAATACGTTTGGAATGGATTGTATTAGCTCATCATAAAAAAGTTGAATCACATTTTCTTCATTGAATATTGATACGACTATTGATATTTTCATTTCATGAATTGATTATATGTATTAATAATTAAATTTTTAAAATGTTGTGCTTGTATTGGTCAGTTCTTCTCTGTTCAATAATTTGTATTTTCCAATATTTTCAGTATCAGGAATTGAACAGATGTAAAACCTATATAAGGCTATCTTTTTACTAATTCCCCAATAGTAGCACTTTACATCTTTATAAAAGAAATTCAATATTTGGTCAATCTCGTCAGCGGTATTTACATGTTCGTATCTCATTAACAATCCGTAATCAAGGTTGTAATTAAATCTGTATTCTAATCCTGTTGTTAATTTCCAGCCCATCTTCCAACAGAAAGACCCTTCATTTGGTATAGCAACCCTCAACAGTCCGTTATCATTCAGTAATGAACATGTTTTTAGTATAAGATCAGGTAGGTTGAGTACATGCTCAAAAGTAGCTATTGATGTTATTCTATCATATCTTTTTACATCACTAAGTTCGTTGATGTCCCTATAAACAGCATTTACAAGTTCTTTGTGTGGAGACCCTTCAAATAGTTCATTGAAAGGTTCTATGATGTCGTAAGGTTTGGTTTTCTCATAATTAAGTTGATTGAGAGTTCCAGCACCAATTTCTAAAGTTGATTTATTGTGTGTGGTTTGTACATCATATGCAACTTTTCTATGCATCCACGCTTCCATTTTTTGAGAGAATGTTGACGCAAATGTACTTCCGTCTCTATTTTTTATATAATATTCTGTGTAGATATCTTGATATTCTTTTGGTAGTTCTATCCTTTCTTTTGGAAAATTATCAAATAGTTTCATTTGAATTAATTATTTGTTATGTATTACTTTCTCGTTCGATACTTTTTGTAAATCATAATGGTGCGTAGAATCAAAATGTTTTAAATTATTTATTTGTTATTTGCGAAATCATCTAGTTATTTACTTGATATTGTGAAAGGTTTAAAAGATTCGAGTATAACTAATTGGAAAAGTTCACAAAAAGGCATGTCTGATAATTATATTTGCTAAAACTGCTGAAATCAAGAAATATTACAGTTATTTTCTGTGAAAAATAGATGGAGCACCTATCGGAGTATCTTAGTTAGTTAATAATCATAATTTTGGTTATTGAACTTTGAGTCCCGTCTGAACCAGCACAAATAGCTAAATAAATTCCGGTACTCACTTTTCTTCCATGTACATCTTTCCCATCCCAAGTGGCAATACCTCCGTTGGATATGGTTTGACATATTAAGTTTCCATTCAAGTCGGTAATTTTCACCTGAGAATCTTTCACTAAACCAGTAATGGTAATAATTCCTTTGTAACCTTCGCGAACCGGATTTGGATAAGCATGAACATTGCTGTATTCTTGCTCTCCATCCACTGCATTGCTTTGGTACGAAACGATTCCATTACCAGTACCAAAAAACACTTCTCCAGTTGTGGGGTGAATGGCTATTGAAATTACATTGTTCGACAAAAGAGGACTATTCTCAGTAGTGAACTGCTCAATAGTTTGTTGTCCATTTTCCGACATTAAATAAACACCAGAGTTTTCTGTACCAAGCCATTTCCGATTTGCACCATCAATTGCAATTGATTTAATCCTTTCGTTTTGAAGCAGATAATCAGCCTGTCCAGTACCATCCTTCCGAGGAATTTTAACCTTGGAACATGTATAATCGGAATCGTAGACTTTGGAAAGATTTTGAAATAGAAATGGACCAGCATCCGTACCTACCCACATTACTCCATTGAGGTCTTGAACAATAGTGTAAATATATGATGGACTAATAGACACTAATTTTGATTGACCATTTTCTGTTTCGATGTATTGAAATGCAGTTTTAAAAACCCATTTATCGTCCGATTGTTTGGTAATCGTTCCGTTATCATCAAAAATTAACAAACCAGGAGTAGGATTACGCACTGATTGAACCCATTTTTGATTTGGATTTTGATTAGAAATTGTAAGTTGCCCCATAGTACCTTGGTTGGCATCGGGGTAGGCTAATTGTTCCCATTTTCCATCTTTCATCAATACTTTTATGGCAGATGCAGTTCCTGTATTTACCATAAATAAATTACCATCTTTGTCGAAAACAGCACCGTCTAAGCGCATGTAATCAAATGGTGCTGTGGGAACTATGTTTTCGATAGTACTATTCAAATAGTTATGCCATTTAGAGAAACTATTATTTTTAAATTCAAATAAACCATTACCGTAGGAAGTTACAAAAAAGTGAGAATTATCAGTCGGATCTACTGCAACATTCATAAAATCCTGTACGTTTTGCTTTGTAATATCCTTAATTAGTTTTGGGTCAAGATTAGTCCAGTTTTCTTTTTCATACATCATTACGTAGCCAGGTCGTTGGTATTGTGCAGCCCATCGGCCACCCTGAACCACAAAAAGTTTTGAGCCACTGAAAGTCATATTCCAAGGGAAATTTGTAGCTGGTCCGAATGGTTTGTAAGTATTGATTATAGGCTGAGAAACTCCAGCTTGTTTGTACGAAACTATGCCAGACTCCCCACCGGCAAACCAATAAGTATCTTTTGCTACATCATAAGTCGCATCGGGGTATGATCCTGTATTTTGAAAGGAACTCAACTCTAAGGTTTGGTTTAAAGAATAAATCTTGGAACCGTTAAATAAAATAAATCTATTGTTGGAAACCAAGAAATCATTAATTTTTAATTCGGGCATAAAACTACCCCAAGTATTATTTTCATTCAGAACATAGATTCTGCCCCCGCGGATTAAATATAATCTCCCTGCAAAGTTGGCAATATTTGTAAATTCACCACTCCCGGGCAAATTTGTAACCGGAGTCCAATACTCAAAATTAACAAGGTTAGGCTCATTCAACTTACCCCTGTATAAGGTATTTGCTGAAATTGCGTAAATATAAGAATTATGTATTTCTACATTCAGGACTTTGACATCGGCTCCATTTGCACCAATAAAATAGGTGTCGGCAATTTCTGCTTTAGGAATATTGATAACTATAATCCCAAAATCACAGGATAAATAGGCTTTGTTTTCAGAAAAACAAACATGGAAGACCTCTTTGCTTATAGCCAATTGTTTATTATAAAAATCAGGTATATTGGTTATACCTCCTGAATGTAACAAGTCAATATTCCCATTTTTGTATATGATCAGAAGTTGTTTACTTAGATTATCATAGGCGATACGGACTATATTGTTGTCGCTTAAACCGTTTTGTTTATTGTAAAATTCAACACTTAAATCTTCTTTATCCACCGAAAATAAGGCACCCTCGCTAATTCCGAAAATTTTACGATCTGATTGACTTATTTGGTTTACGGAATTATAGGCAAAATGTGTTCGCCATTTTCCCATTGCCAACTGAGCCTGAACTAAGCTAAATGAGAAGGAAAATAGTAAGGTAATGATAATTAGTCTGAGTTTCATTTGATATCAAATATTTATGTAATAACTAAATAAGGGGCGTTTTATTTTATTGAACGTGCGGTAATACTGTAAAGTTTAGTTCCGATTCCGAGAAATTCATTGTTATTTGTCCAACAAAAATTTGGCGAGCTTACTAACTGCTACTGCCCTGTGGCTGATTTTGTTTTTTTCTTCCGCACCCAATTCTGCAAAACTTAGGATATACCCCTTAGGAATAAACACAGGATCGTAACCAAAGCCAGCTTTACCTTTTGGCTCAGAAGCTATGTTTCCATCAATCTTTCCTTCAAGATACCGAACTTTCCCTTGCTGAATATAAGCTATAACAGTTCTAAAACAAGCCTTTTTGTTTGAATGAACAGTCATGTTAGCTAATAATTTCTCCATATTGGCAATGGCATTGTTATCCTCACCCGCATATCGAGCTGAATAAACTCCGGGAGCACCATCGAGTGCCTCTACTTCGAGTCCAGTATCGTCGGCAAAGCAGTCTACTCCGAACTTATTGTATATATATTCAGCTTTTATCAAGGCATTGCCTTCGAGTGTATTGGCAGTTTCGGGAATTTCGTCATAGCAGTTCAATTCAGCCAAACTAACTATTTCAATAGAGTCGCCCAATACTTCTTTTACTTCTTGTAGCTTATGTTGGTTGTTAGTAGCAAAAACAATTTTTTTCATTCTTCAATTTTATTATTCCAAGCTGTTCCAAAAAATTAATGGAAGGCAAAGATAATGAATTTAAAGAAATTAATTGATTTGGAGTGGATTTTAAGTGATAATACGAGGATTGTTAGCAATTTGAAGTAACAATGAATTCTCATAGAAAGAAAACGACATAAATATCAGCATCTTGATTTACTGAAATTTATGTCGTTTGTATTGAATTAATGAATGGCTATCTTGAAAAACAAAAATCCATTTTCAACTCTTATTCAACAATTTAACTTCTGTTGTAATCATCAGAGTTAAATAAGTTCATTTGTGCTCGCATCAGGTTAGCCGACTTCATGGCTATCACCTTTGTTTCGTTTAGGATATTCAGGTATAAAATACTATT
>JBBSCW010000001.1:0-71654 GCA_038249855.1 Bacteroidales bacterium | reverse complement strand
TCAGGGGAATACGAAATACTTCAAGACAAAAATATAGATTTTATTAGCACGCTGAAATCTGAAATTCAAAGCATTCAAACGAAATTTGAAGCTAATAACACAACAGGAACAAATAATCTCGATTTTTTTACGGTTCAAACAGCAAACAATTGGATTGAACAAGCAAAAAACCGCCCAATCCCCAAAATGCTTTTCAGCGAATTTTGGCACGAAGGCGAAGTCTGTATTTTATTTGCCGATACGAATCTGGGGAAATCCATTTTGGCCGTTCAAATTGCAAACAGTATTTCCCGGGGAGTCCCTATTCCCGGATTCAGATTTGAAGCTACACCACAAATTGTGTTGTATTTTGATTTTGAACTTACCGATAAGCAATTTCAAAACAGATATTCAATTGAATACGAAAATCCGTATCAATTTAATGACAACCTTCTGAGAGTCGAAATCAATCCAAATGCTGACATTCCGGAAGATCAAACTTTTGAAGAAATTTTGAATAGTTCCATTGAAAAAGCAATTATTGAAACCGGAGCAAAAGCATTGATTATTGACAACCTCACCTATTTACGTTCCGAAACGGAAAAAGCCAAAGATGCGCTGCCCTTGATGAAACAGCTTAAATCATTGAAAAACAAATACAATCTATCATTGTTGATTCTGGCTCATACCCCTAAAAGAGATTTGACTAAACCAATCACCAGAAACGATTTACAAGGAAGCAAAATGCTTATAAATTTTTGTGACAGTTGCTTTTCTATTGGCGAAAGCTTTACCGACAAAAGTATTCGGTACCTGAAAATGATTAAAGCCAGGAACACGGAGATTATTTACGATTCCGAAAATATCTGTGAATGTCAGATTTGCAAACCCGGGAATTTTCTTCATTTTGAATTTCTCAATTACAGCTCTGAATCACATCACTTGAAAGCGTATAGCGAAAAAGAAAAAGTGGAAATTGAAAATCAAATTTTTGAAATAATGGAATCAGAGCCTCAAATATCTGCCTATGCTATTGCTAAAAGGCTTTGCAAGGACGAAAATAACTTTAATAGCTTCAAGGTCAAAGTCACTCGTATCTACAATAAAATCAAAATTAGAAACCCAATATAGTAACAGTTGGTAACACTAGTAACAGGTGTTACCAGTGTTACTACTTGTTACTATTAATCACTAATCGTTCATCACTAATCACTATAGACTACCTACTATAAACTACCCACTATGAACTACCTCCAACCATACAAAGGTAAAGCTACTCGTCACGTCTGCCCCGGTTGCGGTGCAAAACTTAGCTTCACACTTTATATCAATGGCGACACCCACGAACCAATCCATAAAACAGTTGGCAAATGCAACCGCGAAAGCAAATGCGGCTATCATTATACCCCAAAACAGTTCTTCATTGAGAATCCGTCTTTTCTTTCTCCTCCCCTTGGGGGAGGCTGGGTGGGGTCGCATTCTACGTCCTCATTAACAAAAAGGCAGCTCCCCTCTCCTCAAGGAGAGGGGTCGGGGGTGAGGTCGATCCCTTTCTCCTTCGTCCAAAATTCCGCCTCCTACCGCAGCAACTTCATTCGTTTTCTATGCGAATTTATGACCACCGACCAAATCCAAACAATTGGCGAACTCTACGCCTTAGGTGCAACAAAATATAAAGAAGTAATCTTTTGGCAAATTGACACAGCCGGAAAAGTCCGTACAGGAAAAATCATGCAATACAACCCAGAAACAGGCAAGCGGATAAAACACGAAAGCGGAGCAATCGACTGGGTACATAACAAACTAAAACAAACAAAGCAACTCCCCGATGACTTCAACTTACAACAATGCTTTTTTGGAGAACACCTTTTGAAACTATACCCCGATGCAAACGTGGCCATTGTTGAAAGCGAAAAATCCGCTATCATTGCCAGTGTCATTATGCCGGATCTGATTTGGTTAGCTGCCGGAAATATCAACGGCTTATCTGTCGAAAAATGCCACGTTCTAAAAAACCGAAAAGTCACTTTATTTCCCGACTTGGGAGCTTATGAAAAATGGAACGAAAAAGCACAAATGCTAAACTCTCTTTCCCCCTCTCAAAAAACTATTTTCAGTTGTCTTTCTCCAATTGGAGAAAGTACCCGAAGGGGGATAGAGGTTGGAGAGGGCTGGGGTGAGGTCTGGGTGAGGTGCTCTACACTCCTCGAAAACATTTCCACTCCTGAAGCTAAAGCCAATGGTCTTGACATTGCTGATTATATGATAGTCCAACTACATTCTCAACCTGCACAAAAACAAATAGACCAATTAACAAAAATTGAAATTAGTATTTCCCCAAAACTCCAATCATTTATAGATCAAAACAAGTCCTTAGCAATACTAATAAATCGCTTAGAATTAATCGAAATTTAAACTTAATCTAATGGAACCAAACAAAAACTGTCCCTTTTTTGACCAACAAAACATGAATTGCAAATGCAATAAAACGTTTATTCTGCAACCAAGAGCAACTTTTTATAATTCAACCCAATATCAGTTGGAAGAAATTGAACGCACAAAAAAAATGCGAAGAAAAAAGCAAACTCCGTCATCGAAAAAAGATGCTGGACGAGAATTACATAACTCGCAAACTCATTGAAATATACGAAAATACACCACTAATATTCAGTAATCTTCGCAAATTCAAAGCAAAAGCCAGACCAAGATATAAATTGAAATATTTTTATAGAATTGAAATCACTGAGTCCGAATTCATAAAACTTTTAAAAATAAACAAACGCATTGCGAAACTGCTGCGTAAAGATGGATACTTAAAGTCAAGCGGCTTGTTTGGATACAACCTATATTGTCTGACCGACATTTATAAGTTCTTAAAAGAAAATGCCAAATATCAAAAGAGAAAATGATTACAACATTTGTTTTTAAACAGTCTGATATAATGCTGATTATCTGCTTCATTTACCGCGATTCGACTAAAGTGTATTTAAAATAACCGTTATTTCATTACAAATAAATACCATAGTTACCCTTAGTCTATTACAATTATATCAAAATATAACCCTTAGTTCATTACAAATAATTATCTTTGTTGCATCAAAATCAGAAATATATGATAAAGAGAGAAGCATTAGGTTATCTAAGCGTCTGGGCAAATGATACCGACCGCAAACCATTGGTATTAAGAGGTGCAAGACAAGTTGGAAAAACCACATTAGTAAATGAATTTGCAACTAATTATGGTATTTACCTGAAGGTAAACTTAGAAAAACAGGCAGATAGAAATTTATTTGATGAATTCGATGACGTTCACCAACTAACAGATGCCATTTTTGTATATAATCGGAAACAGAAAAAAGAAACTTCAACGCTTCTTTTTATTGATGAAATACAATACTCGCCCAAAGCGGTAGCAATGCTTCGGTATTTCTACGAAGAAGTACCACAATTACATGTCATTGCAGCAGGTTCGCTGTTGGAAAGTCTAATTGATAAACACATATCTTTTCCAGTTGGAAGAGTGGAGTATTTGGCCATTCATCCTTGTTCATTTACGGAGTTTTTAAGTGGAATAGGTGAATCGTTCGACCAAAATCTGGTTCAAAACTTGGAAGTTATTGGAGTACACGACAGATTAATGCAACATTTCAGGAATTATATGATTATAGGCGGTATGCCAGCCGTCATTAAAAAATATGCCGAAAAGCGTGATATAATGGCTGTCAATAAATTGTACGAAGGACTTATTAATGCGTATTCCGATGATGTGGAAAAATATGCTCCCAACAATACACTGGTGCAAATCATTCGGTTTATTATCAATGAAGGTTGGCGTTATGCTGGCGAAACAATAGCTTTCGAACGATTTGGTGGATCCAATTATCGTTCACGCGAAGTAGGTGAAGCATTTAGAATTCTTGAAAAAACAATGTTGTTAGAATTGGTCTATCCAACTGTTTCTACTCAGCTGCCAATATTAGCAGCAAAAGCTCGTAAACCAAAATTAATTTGGCTTGATACTGGAATTGTCAATTTTGTGGCAGGCATACGAAATGAACTTTTCACAACACCTGACATACAAGATGCTTGGAGAGGAAAAGTCGCTGAGCATATTGTTGCACAGGAAATTATTGCAACGGAAACACGAGTGTCAACTCACAGACATTATTGGGTTAGAGAAAAAGATCAGTCCTCTGCCGAAGTGGACTTTATTATTGAATTCCGGGGCAAAGCAATACCGATTGAAGTGAAGTCGGGTATCAATTCCCATTTGCGGTCACTTCACCAATTTATGAATCGTGCTAATCATGATATTGCAGTTCGGGTTTGGTCAAAACCATTCTCTATTGACAATGTAAAGACGATAGAAGGGAAAAACTTCCGACTCTTCAATGTGCCGTTTTATTATGTGGGTGTGCTTGAAAAGCTTTTGGAGAAATACAACACCCTAAGCTAAAATAAATGGCCTTGCCAACTTCCACAGTCGCGATTGTCGAAAGTGAAAAGTCCGCTATTATAGCAAGTATCATTATGCCCGAACTTATTTGGTTGGCTGCAGGTGGTATTCAAGGATTATCAATCGAAAAATGCAAGGTTCTGAAAGGTCGCAATGTTATTCTGTATCCCGACTTTGGAGCTTATGAAAAATGGACAGAAAAAGCGAAAATACTAAACTCTCTTTCCCCAACAAACTCTCAAGAAATCCATTTCCTTTCTCCACATGGAGAAAGTACTCGAAGGGGGATAGAGGTCAGAGAGGGTTTTAATGTGAGGTACTCCACCGTCCTCAAAAACTCATCAACTCCAGTAGCAAAAGCCAACGGACTTAACATTGCCGATTATCTGATTAATCAACTTCGATAGAAAAACAATTTAGTCATTCCATAAATTGAAAGCTAATTCATCCCAACCCTCCAAACGTTTATTGATTGAAACAAGTACCTGGCAATACTAATTAGGTAGTATAGTGGCATGTTAAGCATGAAAAAAAAACCTCATTTACGGCTTTTATTTATTGTGATAAATACGATAACTGAGGTTTCTTTAGATGTTATTTATTTTGCATTTATAAATGTACTTGCACTCCTTGATGGTTGATGTCCATTTCGAAAGCTCGGGTCAAGAAGGATTTTGCCTTCTGACTATCATTCAATCCTAAATGTCCTAGCCCTAACATATAGTTACAGTGAATTTTATTTCTATAAGTCAAATCATCTTCCCAGATTAATAAGTCGGGTAACGAAACAGCAAAATAATCCATTTTTATTTCTTCGGATATATGTTCTATTCCGTAGTTAATCAACTTATTAAAGCGTTCATAGGCTTCGTCTTTGCGTCCTAATTTTAAAAGAGCAAGACCTTGATAATAGATTTTATCCGGCTTTTGATCGTTATAGAAAATGGCTGCTGCAGGTTCTGAACTACCATCCTTGGCAGCTTCCCAATACTTGTTTGCTTCAGTCAATTGCCCTAAACCCTCATAAGCACATCCCAAGTAATAATTAAAATCATTCTCTTGTGCACCTATCAATTTTCCTTCGCCAAGGTTATGAGGATATTCTAAGCATTGAACTAATAATTGAATGGCTGATTCAAACTTCGATTCGTCTATCAATTGTTTTGCTAATTCCACCCTGCAAATCTGATACTGAGCAGGGACTTTTCCTTCGCCACCTTCCCATGGATGAAATTGACGAGCATCAATAAGTTCCATTGCTTTGGTGTAATCGCCAGCTTGATTGCAAAGTGTTACATATTCTAAATAAAGGTCATCCCGTTGTTTTACCAACTCGAAATATTGATCGAGGAATGCCAACCGTTCAGAATGAGGTCGACACATTCGTTTGTAAAGCTGATCCAATTCCATTAAAATTCGACCATCTCTAGTATCAAGAGCAAAAGCTTTTTCTAATGATAAAAGAGCTTTTTCAGGTTCGTTTAATTTATTGAAATAGGCCAACGAAAGATTGCGTAAAACGGTTGGGAACTTGTCATCTATTTTTGCAGATCTTTCCCAACAATCAATGGCCTCCGTATATTGGCGTTTGTCGTACCATAAATTTCCAAGATAATAAGGAGCTTTGGCATCGGCTGGATTCACTTCTTGTGCACACTGCAATGCCAAAATGGCTTCTAAGCGATTTGGAAAACAAAAACCAGGTGCATGCGATGCTGCTTTTGCAAAAATATTTTTACAATCCTTACCTGCAAGTTTCAATGCCCAACCCATATAATAATAGGTCATAGGATTTGTTTCGCAAACTTTGATGCCTTCTTCTACTAATTGAACAGCTTCTGTATACATTCCAGCTGCAATATATTCTAATGAAATAATTTCGTAATTGTGAATTTCAGCACGCATTAAAGTATTCATTTCAGCTAATACATCAGCATCCTTGCTAATTAAATACTGCTCAAAACGGCAACCGAAATTAAACAAATCAATTTTCAATGAATGGTTGATTAATTCCAATGCTTCATCTGCATGGTCCAATTTGCGTAAAATAGCCGCTTTCAACGTACGTGCATTGTTGTTGTGCCAATTGCGTATCAGCGATTTATCCACCTCGGAAAGTGCTTCAGATAAATTATCATTGATGCAAGAAATCTGTGAACAACTATAATATCCGGCATCTTGCAAGGCAGCATTCCAGCACGATTTATAAAATGCATCGTAGGCTTCCTTGTTTTTACCCTGATATTTCAAGGCAAGTCCCAGATTATACCGCGGTCCTCCATCGTATGGATTCGGGTTGCGCATCAATTGGGTTTCGATGGCTGTTCGGAAGTATTTTTCGGCTTCAGCAAATTTTCCCCGTCGTAACAACCACAGTCCCATTGCGTTATTATTGCGGATATCACTTGGATCGCGACGCAAAGCTTCTAAGTAATAATCGATAGCCAAATAAGTGGCATGTCTGTATTGTTCCAAATGCAGACCTGTCATATAGAGCTGTTCGCACGATTCTGTTTCCTTTGGAGATTTAGCCGCATTAGCAGCCTCAGCAATAGGTCTTTCTGTTTTATCGCTTACAATATTCAGCAATTCCTTACCAAAACAATTGTAAACTCGTAAACATAATTCTTCAAACGAAAGATTTCCAACCTGCACTTCTTTTTCATATACTTTTTCAGGACTTAAATCCAAAGTCTCATCAAGGAATCCCTCCAATACTATTCGAGCATTTTTTTGTAATGAAGTAGCAAAAACTTTCACAATAGCCCTACTACCAACCTTGTCCAAATTTAATAAAATATCGGATGATGCATTTTTAACAACACCCAATTCGCGGTAAGGTAAAAAATACTGTGTAAATGTTTTTTCTTCATAAGGTTGCATCCATGAAAAATCCGGCTGATTATCGGTAAATACACCGGCCATTAATTCAATATACGGACCATCTTCGTCGGTAAGGTTTCTGTCCCATGCTTTCCCGAAATCACCATTTCCCCATGTCCATTGTTTTTTGCCGGGTGAAATAAGATGATTTGCCACATGCAATACGCCAGCTTTTGTATCGTTTTCGTATCCACCCACAAAGTTGAACTCTGAATTGATAGCCATATACGATGTGGGTACAGGAATATTTTTATAATTTGAGATATCCACACCTGCCGAATAGTCAACCTTGTAATAGGTGCCGGTAGCAATGGGGAAAGTAGACACATCACGTTTCCCGTGGTCGAAAACGGCATGAACATCAGGCGGAAATACCGATTGATAAAAATCGTTTACAGCTACTGCAGGATTTGCCCACCATAGAAATGTTTGTGGAAATGGGGTTGGGTTAAACAGCTTTCCTTTAATTTCTAACACAGCTTTTCCGGGATGCAGGGTAAAACCGGCCATTCCTTTCTGGTGGAACATTTTTTCGTTTTCGCTCACCCAAACGGTCACGCTACCATCGGCATTCTTTTCGATGGTATGATCAACAGGCAAAAAAGTACTTGGTCGATGATGTTGTGGCCAATTAAACTCCAAACCTCCTGAAATCCATGGACCAGTTAGCCCAACCAATGCTGGTTTAATTACCTGGTTATAATAAATAAAATGACGTTTTTTAATTTTATCATAAGCCATTTGCACCCGTCCACCCAATTCAGGCAAAATCATCACTTTAATATATTCGTTTTCGATAAAAACAGCTTGATATACTTTATCTACTTTTTCATCAGCTATTTTCTCAACTACCGGATATGGGTAAACCACACCACTACTTCCCTGATATACACGTTTCTCCAAAAATAATGGATTTTTTTCTGCTTTACCAATTTCATAAGTAGGAATAACAACTTCCTCTTCCCATGCTTGAACACTTTTACTCATATCATTGAATATTTTATTATTTTTCATATTTATTATATTTCTTCATACCTAACGTCTCAATTTACTACTTTTAATCTGAATCAACCTATCATAAATTGTCTTGACAATTTCAGGATGTTTCAAAGAGAGATTATTTGATTCTGAAATGTCAAATCTTAAATTGTACAATTCATCAGATTTTTTCTGAAGTGTACACTCTTTTGGTATAAGCTTCCAATCACCTTTACGTAAAGCAATATTTCCGAGATTATCCTGTATAAGTATTTCGGTGTTTTTTGCTTTTTTGGTTTTGCCCATTAAAATTGCCAGCATATTTTTGCTGTCAGGTGCTTGTTTTTCGTTTAGTTTCACACCAACAAGTGAAGCTAATGAAGCAAATAAGTCGATAAAAGTTACTGGACTATTGGAAACTGAAGGGGTAATTTTTTTAGGCCATTTTACAATAAACGGAGTTCTTGTTCCGCCTTCATAAAGACTATACTTCCCTCCTCGTAAATTACCGGCAGCTTTGTGTCCGTTTATATTTTCTAATCCATTATCAGCATAACCTTCAGCTACCATAGGTCCATTATCACTTAAGAAAATTATAAGTGTATTATCGTCAATGTTCGACTCTTTGAGTGCTTTAAGAATTTCACCTACCGACCAGTCACATTCCTGTATTACATCACCATAAACACCGCAGTTACTACTTCCCTTGAAATTTTTGCCGGGGACTCGGGGCTCATGAATATTATGAGTTGCAAAATAGAGGAAAAAAAGATTTTTTGAATTTCGTTTAATAAAAGATATCGCCTTAGACGTTAAAGTTTCCGACATATCTTCATCAACCCATAATGCTGACTTACCGCCTGTCATGAAACCTATTCTGGAAATTCCATTAACAATAGTTTGATTATGACCATTTAAACTTTTCAATCTCAACAATTCCGGGTTCTCTTTCCCTGTTGGCCAATCTCCAATTTTAGTTTCATAGTTTACTTGAATCGGATCAGATGCATCAAGTCCAACTGTCAATCCGTTTTCTACATAAACACAAGGTACTCTATCATTAGTTGCAGGAATAATAAATGAGTAATCGAATCCGATATCATTTGGTGAAGGACTGATATATTTGTTAAAATCAACTTTCCCTTCGCCAAGTCCTAAATGCCATTTTCCTATACATGCAGTAGTATAATTCTTCTTTTGTAACATTGAAGGAAGTGTGAACGCATCTTTCGATATGGCCATTGCAGCATCCCCATCTAAAATTCCAATATTCTTTCTCCATGCGTATTCTCCAGTAAGCAAAGAGTAACGAGAAGGACTACTGGTCGAAGCCACCGCATATCCATTTGTGAAACGGATTCCTTCTTTAGCTAATTGATCAATATTGGGAGTTTTTACATTTATCCCTCCATAACAATTGGTATCTCCATAACCAAGATCATCAGTTAAGATAATAATGATATTAGGATATGTTTTTTTTTCTTTTGCCATTATTAAAATGGGAAAAGCAACAATTCCAAGCGAGATTAAATTAATATGAGTGACTTTCATAAATTAAAAAAAAATCATTTGTTTGTTTTGTATTGATAAATTATCGTACTAATTCTTTTTCAATTTCTTCTAATGATTTTCCTTTTGTTTCAGGCAGCTTTTTCAATATAAAGAAGAACCCAATCAGACAAATACCAGCATATACCCAAAATGTACCTGCCGCACCCAACGATTTATTAAGCAACGGGAACGTGTAAGTAAGAATAAAACAGGCAATCCACAAAGCAAATGTTGCCAACGCCATTGCAGCTCCACGAACACGATTTGGGAATATCTCCGATAAAATAACCCAAACAATTGGGGCTAATGACATGGCGTAAATGGCAATAGCTGAAACAACCAATACTAATACGGCAATTCCTTTGATATGAAAATAGAAAGCACTACCCAGCAAAATGTAATTGATTGCTAAGCCAATAGATCCGAAAAGCATGAGTTTCTTACGTCCCCATTTATCAACGGTAAACATAGCAATAAAGGTAAACACCAGATTAACACTACCAGTAATAACTATATTAAAAAGAGTATCACTTACTCCATAACCTGCAGCCGTAAAAATTTCCTCGGCATAATTAAAAACAGTATTTATGCCACACCATTGTTGGAAAACTGCCAGAAATACACCAATCACTAATATAGCTCCATAAGCTGGTTTGAAAAGGGTTTTGAAATCCACTTTCTCACTCACATCATCTAAAGTAGATTGAATATTTGCCATTTCTTGACGTGCATAGTCTTCACCACCAATTTTTCTGAGAGTAGGGAATGCTTTTTCAGGTTTGCCAGCTTTCATCAACCAACGAGGGCTTTCGGGTAGAATAAAAGTGAGTGCGAAAAATAAACCGGCAGGGACAGCACAAGCATAAAACATCCAACGCCATCCTATTTGTCCATTCCACGAAGCAGTGATAAATGCATCGGAAGCACCTTGTGGAACTTTGTCGGCTATCATCAGGTTTATAAGTTGAGCTGCTAAAATACCAATTACAATGGTCATTTGATTGAGCGATACAAATCGACCTCGCAGATGGGTAGGTGCAATTTCGGCAATATACATGGGTGAAAGTGCTGATGCCAAGCCAATTCCTATTCCACCTATAATTCTGAATGCAATAAATGTAGAATAGGACATTGCTATCCCAGTACCTATTGATGCAATGGTAAAAAGAAAGGCAGACAATAATAAAGGCCATTTTCGACCAAACTTATCACTTATCATTCCTGAAAGTACTGCGCCAACAACACATCCAATTAGTGCTGAGCTCATAGCCCACGCTTGTAAATTGGCTGAACCTGCAATGTCGAAGAACCTTTCGTAAAAAGGTTTTGCACCACCAATAACAACCCAATCGTAACCGAATAAAAGTCCGCCCATAGCGGAAATCATTGAAATGCCGAGAATATAAGACTTATTGAATTTATTCATAAAAATTAATTTAAAATGATTGAAGATACAAAGTAAAAGTTTTTAAAGTATTTAAGTGGAATAAATTATTATATTTTATTGATATTCAAATATTAGAAAACTATCACACTATTTAATTTCTAGTAGATGAATCATTGCATTACGGTCACATTTCAACTTTTCTCCATCAAAATTCAATTCAGACATTTGCAAAAAACAGGTATATTTGTGTCCGGGGAAAATCTGGTTGGTTTCTTTCGAATAAGGTTCGATATGGTAAAAGATAAATGCCCTGTCATTAATCACTTTTACGCTTGCATGTTTTCCATTATTTGAATCGAATAACCTGCTACCTCCTTCAACACCTAATATGTTTCCACAGTATTTCCATGTTCTGGCATCGAAAGAACGATAAACTGCTAAAGCATTTCCCTGATCAGTAATCATCCAGTAATAGTTTTTCCAATAAAAAACATAGGGTCCTTCCTGATACCTGATTTTTGTTGTTTCTATATTATTAATATCGCCCTCTGCTTTCCCTTCGAAATTCCACTTTGATAAATCAGTACTCGTTGCATGATAAATGCCACATGGCTCAGTAATGCAATTGCGATACCAGAGATGATATGTTTTGCCAATTTTCACAACAGTTGCATCAATTGCCTGAGGTTCTTTTGTTACTGTTTTAAAGAATTTCCATCCCTTTTGCATGTCCGAAACCGGTGCTTTATAATGATCCAGCCGGCTTTCGCCACCCCAGGGGCCGATTGTGTCTTCTTTAAAAGTAATAAACATATTTGCCGTATCGCCTTCTATATAAATTCCAGGTGCCCAATACGTATGTTTCGCATCCGGTTTTCCTCCAATTCCATTAAAACTACAATACCCTACAAACCGCCATTTTACAAAATCTTTTGTACCTGCTATACCGATGGGTGTTCCAACAAAATTACCAATATTCTTTACAGGCCGGCTCGATGTATAATAAATCCAGTACTCCTTCGCGGTGGGATTATAAATCATTTCCGGATCACGCGTTCCATTGTATACTGGATCGGCAAACAAAGGAGCAGGTGGTGTATTAATTGTTTTTTGAGCACAGACCATCATAACAAAACAAAGCATCAGAGAAATTAAAAGCAGTATTTGTTTCATCTTTTTATTTGAATAAATACATGTACCTGTTAAATTGAATATTCTTTCGTTTTTTTAATCTCTAACAATTTAATTCATAAAATATCAGAATACAAAGAAACACTTTTATAAATGAATAAATAATAGAATAAATCATTATTAATATGGATTATATTACGATATCTTTGGATTTTAATAAATTCAATGTATTTTTGAACAGAAATTTATTCATGGACTTGAAATGGCAAAACTTAAAAGCGGTTTTCTAGGCGAAAGAGCAATTGTCATTCCTTCGCCAATTGTTGAAGACATGAAGGTTGATGACTTGGGTAGTTTGCTACATATCACAGACATTGGCTATTACCCAAAAGCAAGTTTCCACTTTCGAAAACGAACCAAAGAAGAAGCACAACAATACGTTCTGATTTATTGTGTTGATGGTGAAGGTTGGTTCGAGATAAATGATATTCGACAGAAGGTCTTACCTGAACATTTTTTTATTCTACCAAAAGGTAAAGCACATGCCTATGGCTGCAATAAAACGAATCCATGGACAATCTATTGGATGCATTTTGATGGTCAAAAAGCTGGATATTTTTCAGAAGGTCTCGATAAACCTACTTTAGTAAGTGTTCAAAAAGATTCCAGGATTGAAGATCGTCTTCATTTATTCGAAGAAATTTTCAGCACTCTTAAGAATGGGTATAGTAAAAATAACCTGGAATATAGCATTACAAGCCTTTTCCATTTTCTTGGTTCTCTGAAATTCCTAGGTGCTTACCGTGATAGTTTATTCTCAACGCAGAACCAGCATGACATATCAGATGATGCCATTCACTTTATGCGTGAAAATATTCATAAGCGATTAACATTGAAAGAAATTTCAGACCACATTGGATTTTCCGTTTCTCATTTCTCAACTGTATTTCAAAAGAAAACTGGATATTCTCCATTGAACTATCTTTTGCAACTCAAGATTCAACTAGCCTGCCATTTCCTCGATTTCTCCGATATGAAAATAAATCAGATTTCCATGATGATCGGATACGATGATCCCCTTTATTTTAGTCGCATCTTTACAAAAATAATGAAATTGTCTCCAAGTGAATACCGCAATAAAAAGAAAGGATAAATGGAATTTTAATTCAATTAAAAACCATGAATATAATAAATATTTTACAACTGATCGGAGATATAACCTACCTCAACTTTTCGGTAATCCCAACAATAAACACTGAAGAAAAAACAGACTACTTACACCTTGTTCTACACTTTTATAGGGAAGCTTAAACTTATTCTTCTTTTTCCTGTACAATTGATAAGCCCATTATTCCAGTTACAACTTCCTGCGAAAGTGTTTCGAGTGTTACTGACACCAACACTTTATCAGGTCGGAGTTTATACCCATACACCATGGCTCTGCAATTGTCACCCAATTCAACCTGTGCTGGAGCTTTGGCTGGAAGCGAAAATCCATCACGTTTATAGTTATAATCCAAAGCACCGAATTTACACAACGACCAATAATTAAAGGGAGGAATCAACGCCATTTTTTCAGTAACGCAATCGGCATAATTAAACTTTATGACAGCATTCTCTATGCGTCCCTGCATGGGGTTGGTGGAGCCGCAAACCAATATCCATAACTGTTTGCCTTTTTTATTAACAGGAATATTGACAGAATCAGGCCAATTGTCCCAGAGCGAACTAAAAGCAATATTATTGGTGTCTTTACCTAAACGGAACAAAGCGTCTTGAGGTGTTTTTAGCAAGCTATCAGCAGTCATTAGTGAATTCACATTACTTAGATTTATTTCAGGTGTTTTAAAACTCCACCAGCGAAAAGTCCACGCAGACCAACCGTCATAACCAATACGGGCAGAAACTGTTGGAGGGCGCGGCGTTAGGTATTTCTGTTTGAATATATTCCTTACATCACCGTTGAAACTATTCGTTAGATCTATAAAATCCCATTGTGCATTGAAATTTGGTTTTGTTGGAAACTTTTCAGCATTTTTCTTTTCGGAAACAGAATCGTTAATATTTATTTTTACAAATTGAATGAGCGGTAAAACGCCTTTGATGTGAATAAAAACCAGATGTTGTCCGGTTCGATCTGTGCAGTTTGCAATCAGTTTGTTTCCTGATAGTTCGATGTTTGAGAAAACCTGTTGTGGGTCTTCGATTTTTTCAATCGGATAAGCCGCTTCAATCTGAATTTTTTGTCCTGCTTCAGCCTTTATATCTATAGGCAAAACGTCGAGGTGTCGATTGGTTGTTGTAATTTCTACTGTAAAGTTATTCGCTGTATTTGCCTGAGCTATCACCAACGTATATCCTGGACGTGCTTCGGTACGGAATGATACTTTTTTCCCATTAATGAAAACGCGTTGAATTCTGGCTGCTCTTACGGCCAATTGCAATTCAACTCCAGCATTTCGGGTTAAGCCTATTGTGTATTTATCCGTATTACCATCTTGCTTAAAATCGAGTGAGAAATCTGGAGCATTTATCGAAGCCCGTTTCCATTCTGCCGGAAAAGCAGGTGCAATGATCACTTTATTGTTCGGATAATCGGGGTGATAGCCAAACAATCCTTCCACCACCGAACGTACAAACATGGTGGCAATGTCATTGAAGTCAATGCCGCAATTTGGGTGCGATAAGCCCCCAGGAGACTCAATATTGGGACGATTGAACGAGGTTATTTCGTTGCTGTAGCCTGTTTTTTTTGTTTGGTCGCCAAACATGGATTCTTTCATTGCTCCGCTCAGAATTTGCCAGCCATCGTTTCCTTGTCCCGACAGAAAATAGCCCAGTGCCATAGCAAAATTATCAGCGTGATACAATTCGCGAATAGACCATTGTCCTGGAACAAAATTTGAGGTTTGTCGCATTTCGCCACCATAAGGGAAAATGAATTGTTCCATAGCCCACTCGGTGTAATACATTGCTTGCCAAGCCTGCTGTGGGGTACTCAGTCCTGCTTCGATGGGCAAATGTTCGCTGTAAATCCATGCATCGGAATGCACCCGCTTGTGTCCGCCTTGTTCGATGTAAGCGGCATATTGACCTTTATCTTTGAGCCACAGTGTTTTGTCGAGTGCGGCTTGAATTTTAGCACATTCGTCTTCGTATTTTTTTGCAGCAACTGCATCGCCGGCTTTTCTTTTCATTTCGGATAATGCTTTAAAACCGAAATAACAGTAAGCCGATTGTTCTACCGAACCGCCGCCATTATACCACTGGCTATCAGATGGCCAGACGTTTACCACACTTTCGTACAATCCGTCATCATCGGGGTCGAAACATATTTTGCAACGTTCGAGATGCAGTTCGAGATTTGGCATCAACAGTTTTTCAAATTCTAGGTCGCCAGTAGCACGCCATTCGCGCACGGCTTCGTCGAAAAACTGTGTTTGAAATTCGTAATGCTCCGCTTGATGATAATCCATGTAGCCTTTGCCAAACATGCGCGATTTCGAAGGTTCTTGCTGACAACCGGAAAGGGAAAGAGCTGCTTCATATTTACCATTGTCATTCGTTATCATTTGCGAAGTCCAGTATTTGAGAGCTTTATAGACTAAATCGTGCCACCCGTATGCAGTAGCACCGGCCATGGTTCGCCATCCCGGTTGTTGCTGTCGCCAAGCCGAACCACCGTGTACAAAGCAGGGGTCTACAAACAGTCCGAAAATTGCGGCCACAGACACACTTACGCCAGCATTGAAATAGGGATCGGGGGTATCTACTTTCACCCTATTAGCAAGATTTTCTACACGCGCTATACTTTTTTGGTAGGCATCTAATGGATTAGCTATGAGTTCTGGGTTCAATTTTTTGTAACGTCCAATAAGCATCTCATCTCTGTCGTCGGCAATCATTGCCAATGTGATTGATTTGCCCGATTGTATGATTTGCCATGCCACTAATCCCTGCAATTTGAGAGTACTTCCCGAAAAAGGCAGGTTCTCTTTTAAGGTAAGAAAATCAGCCGATCCGTATGATTCAGACATTTCGTTGTACCATCCGGTGGTGTAGAAGTTGACATGCGGAGTTGGGTCAAGATTTTTCTTATCAGTGGTTTCCCAGCGTTCTACCGACTGCGAAAAATGTCCCTGAATATCAGTAAAAGCAATTGCCGAATCGGGCAATAAAGAGAAGCGCTCACCATCAGCAGTGAGATTATACGAGCGTTTTTTTTCTAAATTTGGGGTAACAAAACACCAGGCCACCGAAAGCGGTTTGGTATCGCCAACAGCAGAAAAGCGCACCACATAACCTGTAGCATCCGCCAATGTTGTGGTTTTGATAGTGAAAATTGTTTTGCCAAATTTCGGGTCGGTGAATTGCCATTCTACTTGCCCAGCACGGTACCGCATGAATCTTTTTTCGAATGTATGCAGAAACATAGTCTGGCTGCCATCGGAAACGGCAAAGGTGAGTTTTCCAATCTGACTGAACAGTAGCGGTTGTTCTCCTGCAAACACAGTGGCTTTGCGTTCCTGACAGTAAAGCGGACGGTTGCACCAGCGTTTACCATTTACTCGTTCAATGGCATCACCATTCGGAGTATAGGACAATGCTGAATAATCGGGCTTAGTTGTATACGAACCTGCGAAGACATTTAAACTGAAAAGGATATTGAGTAGAATAAGTATCTTTTTTGCAAATATAAATTTTGAATTCATATCTAATGTTGGGTTTTGCTATATTTATACCTGAAATTTTCGTTTTTCTTGTTTTTTTTCCATTCTAACCAGACTTGCCTCGTTCTTCGTATCTTACTTGTTTTCGATGTTCGTTGTATGGTTATAGCCTAAGGAGTTAACACGAGCTTCACTTACGAAAAAACATTGAAAAACATATCGTATTGTACCAAAGAAAAATAGCCAAACTTATTTGATTGACGTTTTTTTTAGAACTATTTCAGATTAGTGGTTTTTTTTACAATTACTTTAACTCCTTTTGGCGCAGTATAAATAGTTTTTATTTCGCCACTTTTAAGTTTTAGGTGCTGAATCGTAACAATTCCCATTGGTGTCGGGAAAGTGCCTTTGACATTACTTAAATTTCCTAAATGTGGTTCTATACTTATCTTTTTACAACCCGGTTCAATAACATTTACACCTAAAACATATTGAGATAACCATGCTGTTGGCCCTGAAGCCCAACCATGAGCTAAACTATGTCTAAACCCTTTATAGGCAAAGCCTCCAAAATCTCCATGAATATCTTTTTTACCAGCTGGTACTAGTTGATCAATTGGAGCGGCATCTTTCATCCAATTGAGGTCAAAGTCTTCCCAAAAGGTGGTTGCCCCCATATCCAACATCCCTCCCCAAAATTCTTTAATCATGTTTATCCCGGTTTGATAATCGCCAGCCTTGGCAAATGATTTTAAAACATAATAACCCATAAATGGTGAGATGCTATCTGTCGGCTTCTTAGCTAAAACATCATTATGTACTTTTAGATTTTCTGATAAACCAGATAATTCCATCAGTGCAGCAGCATATTTTGAGTGGTTAGGACTGGGTACATGTTTCTTTAATTTTAATGCTGTAAGCCTACATTTTTCAGCCATTTCCGATTCATTTAAATAGGTGCAAAGCTCAACCCCAACGTTCATACCCATTAACATAAGCGACTGCAAACCTGCGTGAATTCCTTCGTTGTTATTTGAGGTTGGCCAATCAATATAGCGCCAACGCCCTAAGTTTTCCTTTCCAGTACTGTCCACTTTAGTTATTAGCAAATTCAATAAACTTAATAGATAAGGTTTTTGCTCTTTTAAATAGGACAAGTTACCTTGATATTGATAGTAGTCTCTTTGGCAAATAAGCCACCAAATTGAATAAGAGCTGATGCCATTGATATATTTTGGCAAAGGAGCTGCATCTCTAGCGAAATCCATACTTTTGGGTACTACATTGTTATCTCCGAAAACGCTGAAAATGGTCATCATTTCCGGGTTCATGTCACCCATCCAAACCTGCCTGTCGCGTTTTATTCCATCGTACAAATACTCTTGCATATTAAGATGAACGGTATATGCACCCACTTCCCAAATTCTGTTTAACCTTTCATCATTACAATGAAATGAGCCTTTATAGGGAATATCTCTTATCACCTGTATGGCATTAATTTCTTTGATGTTAATTGCCTCTAAGGTATCAATTTTATCTATTCGTACAAACCTGAAGCCCGAACTTCCGACTTCTAAAGTGCTCCATTTCGCCACGCTGGTTTCAAAATCTCTAAGGGCGTGATCGTTCGTAGAATTTTTCTCACCTAGATTAGACATTGCTTCGCTTACTGATTCGCCAAATCTAATTCTTAACTTTGAATTATTGTGATTGGAGTTAATCATCAACTGAATTCCACCTGTAAGTTCCTGACCAAAATCCAATAAAATCCCAGCTTGGTGATTTTTGTCTGTTTTTAAAACTAAATCATTCCTATTTGCCTTTATCACTTGTCCAACTCCATTATTTAATAAATTATCTGGGTTGCGAACAGACTTACCTGTGCTGTCCGAAAGCCAAACAATTCGTTTTGGAGTGATATAAAACCTGGTTCGCTCGTCTCTTTTCAATTCACTTCTATTGTCCAGCTTTTGAATCCCTTGAGCATTGATAATAGAAAAAGAAAATATTAGAAAAAACAAAGGACCGATTTTTTTTACTAGTAACTTTAATTCTACGCTGTGTTTCATATTTTTTTTAGTTAGTTATTTGTAGTCTATCCATTTTTGGTGGAAGTGTGTGCAGTTTAATGATTTTAATCGCTTAATACTTGGGGTTTAATGTTCGCTTAGTACCTGAATTAGTGTGTTATTTTGAGCAAAATAAGGAAGAAATTTCCTATTTCAACAAAGATTGAATGACTTCTTTATTTACTTCAATTTGCGGATTAAATGTGCTTGATTTCATATATTCCTTAAAGCTAACCAATAACTGGCTTGCTCCCGGTCGTTTATCTGCTTCTAACAGCAAATCGGAACCAACCAACATCAATTTTCCATTTCCAACTTTTAACTCTACCGCCAATGCAATGGAACGGGCTTTAAACCAATCATCAATAATACGAACAATTGGTTGTAAATTCGTATCAAATTTATTCAATTGAATGGCATTGGTATATTTTACAATATCTTGCCATTGATAATTGCTGTAATAATCGGTTGGGAAAAGTGCTAAAGCTGGATGTTTGGGGTTACAAAGTAAGCCTAAAGTATGAGGTGCTTGGCCATTTGTCCATAAGGTATTCCAGAAAATAGACGAGAAACCGACTACGACAGAATCTTTTCCTTCATTTTTCATTGTTCCCCATTTAGGAGTCAAAATCACCTTGCCACCAGCACTTAAATAATCCCACATTTTTTTGTCAGCTTTGTCGCATACTAAAATATCATCGCTTTGTTTTAAGTCGACAGTTGGATAAACCCAAATATCCCAGCTGTTTGTGTATGTATTATTTACAGTAATTTCCAATCTGAATTGAACAGGTTTCGTTACTTCTAGTTTTTGCTTAATCTGTCCAATAGTTGTAAGCGTTCCTGTTGGAATTGAATTAATTGCTAGTTTTTGGCTATAAACAACTTTCCCATCTGCTTGTTTGATAGTCCATTTTACCGTTGGTTTATTCAAGGAGTCTAGTCCAAAATGTGCCACTTTTACATCGGCTAACAACTCTTCTCCACTTGTATAAATAAATTTATTCAGAATTGCTAAAGGCACTGTTTGATTACAAAATTGTGCAAATTCCTTCGCCGAAACATAGGATTTTTCATCCCAAAAAGGATCCAATACCCCAACAATTGCACTTCCTTGTCCCGGAAAATCGGTTAAGCCCAACAATTGAAACCCACCGAAATCGGGAGTTCGTAATGCAGCTTCAATATCGGCTTTGTAGCAAAGTGTTTGCAATTTACCAGAAGATAACAAAAACGAATCGGCCAACTGTAGCAAATTGCTGTTTCGAAGTCGATCTTCGAAAATATCAAAGTTCTCTGCTTTAAGCAACCCATCGTATTTTGATCGTTCTTTCAAGTTTGGATATACGCACCATTGTCCAATTTCGTGACTGATGGTTGGAATAGTTTTCGAGATTTTATTCGACCAATCAAAATTACTACTGGGTGTGGCGGAATTAATAATGCTCTTGTTTCCGGCACCCCAACTTTGAATACGAGGAGCAGGCAAACAGTGATAATCATTCAAATCAATTGCTGGCCAACCAGCCCCAGAAGTATAGTAAAATCTGTTGTCACGATTTTTCCAATATTGAACAAATTTTGTAAGGTATTCTGTGTGATGTTTCCCTGCAGGCTCATTTCCATAAAGAAACAAACAAAACGAGGGGTGATTCCCATATTCATCTACAATTCTTTTACTTTCGGCTATTACATATTCATCTATTGGTTTTCCTTCGCCAATTTCAGCCCATGCATCACATTCCACTTGAAGATAAACTCCCAATTTATCGGCTGCATCAAAAGCAGCTTTTGGCGGACACCAAGAGTGAAAACGGATATGATTGAGACCGTGGGCTTTCGCTATTTTAAATTCTCGTTCCCAAGCCTTATAATCGGTAGGTGGAAAACCAGTTTTTGGAAAAACACAACATTCCAATGTCCCTCTGAAAAACACAGGGCGATTGTTGATTGTAATTTGTGTTCCCTTAGTACCTAATTCTCTAAATCCAAATTGAGTAGCAGTTAAATCTGTGCCAATATCAGAAACTAATTTAGTTTTTAAAGTGTATAAATTGGGCGAAAATTCATCCCATAGTTTTATACTGCCCGATATGGGGATTTCAACAACTATCGTGGTGTCTCCTGGGAGTATATTATAAAGAATATTCTTTTTGCAAGCTAATGATAATGAATTACATCCAAATAACAATTGTGAGCTAATAGTTTGTTTTGAGAAGTTCGATATTTTTACCTCAGCACGTATTTGCTTGTTTTTAGCACTTGGAAATATCTTCACATTCGATAGTAAAATAAGCGGATGTGCTTCCATTTTCATTTCGCCAATCACTCCGTTCCAGTTCGTTTGTGTATTATCACTAATGCTGTGTGCGTCTACTCCCGGATTGATATCTTTTACGCTGTTATCTACCTGTATTGACAATTTATGTTTGCCCGGACGAATCCCAATTAAGGTGTATTTATGGGGAACACTCAACGAATTTCGATCACCAATTTTCTTTCCATCTAACCAAATTGAACTAACCCAATGGCAGCGTTCCAATGAAATAACAATGGCTTTATCAGACCATTTTTGGGGAATTTCAATTTCTTTGTTATACCATGCTGCACTAGTATAAACCTTATTTGGCGATAACCAAAAAACGATTTTCAAATTCTCTTTGGTACGATATGGAGCATAAAAATCTGAATTGTACCAATCTTTGTTCCACATGGAGCCAGTCCATTTTGTGTTAACACCAATTTCATAACCTTTACCGTTAAGGTTCATTGAACCAGGCAATTGTACAGTCTCATTCAAACTGGTTGTTTGATAATTTTGCTTTTCACCTATATTGGTCGAATCAATTCTGAATTTCCATTCTCCACTTAACGAAAACGAATTTTGTCCATAAAGTGCAAAGCTTTGAAATACAATAATTAAGGCAAATGATAACCTATAAAAACAAAAGTTTTGGTTCATATCCTCTTTGAATTTATTAAAATTACATTATCGGACTTATCACAAATCCATAGCTATATTCCTTAGCTTTAAGTAAATATTGTTCGTGTGGATAAGCTCCCCAACTGTCATCGCCCCCAACGCCGCGTTGTGCTAAATCGACACATAAGACAACTTCATTGCGTGGGGTGATATCGTTGGTATGACGGAATTTTTTTGTTAATCCGGGGTCAAAATCTTCGGGTCTGTTATTCAATGCACTTACACAAATTGGTTGCAAACCTTCTATTTTTAGTCCTTTGCCATTGTTATCTGTTAATGTAATCCAACGAATATCGGTTTTATATCCGTTTTCCTGTGGACGTGTATAAGGGACATATTGATCCGCAACTTTACTTTTATAGATTCCAATCTGTGAAGAAGTATTTCTATCTGAATAATTTTCCCACGGACCACGACCATAATATGCAAAGTTATCAAACTCATTATTCAGAGTCATTATCATGCCAAAACGAGGTATTTCAGGCAATTCATCTGAATTTGTTGTATAATGTACATTTACAGCCAAAGTGCCATCGGCATTCAAAGTATATACTAGTTGATAATCAGAAGAAACATCTTTCAAACGAAGATTGGCAGTAACTATCGCATTGCCATTCTCTTCTTTTACATCAATTGATTTTACAAAAGTATTTTCGCCAGCTGAACGCCAAATATTGCATTTAGAAAACATGCTGTTGCCAAAGTCATTGTCAGTTGGTGCACGCCAGAAATTTGGTGTCGGTGTCTGATTAAAATACAATTTGTCATTGGATTTGTAACTCCCTATCAAACCTGACCTTCTATTGATTGTTACTTCTACACTTCCAGCACTAATCGTTACACGATCTTTGTCATTTTTAATGATTGGTACGTTACCTGAATGGACTGATTTTGCAAAAAAAGTTCCTTTGCCTAGTTGGAATTGTTCGCGTGCAACTTCGTGATGTTGTGGAATGATTTCAGTGCCAATGCGGGTAAAAGCCGAAACATTTAGCAAATATTCAACGCCGGTTTCAAGATTCATTTCAGGAAGTTTCAACTTGACTTGTTTTGACAATCCGGGAGCCAAATTCAAATCAAAATTACCTTTTTTGATAACTTCACCATTTTTTAATACTTCATATTCAAATATGTAATTTTCTAGATTTATATAATTAAATTCGTTAACTACATTAATAATTCCTTGTTCTATATTGAAGGATTCAAACTGAATATCCTGATAATATTTTTTTACTTCAAAAGCACCTGGATGCGGTTTCCGATCAGGCCAAACCAACCCATTATGACAGAAATTTTCATCGTCTGTGTAATTCTGGCTGCCCATATCACCACCATAACTCCAATACTTACGACCGACCTCATCGGTGATTTGAAATCCTTGATCGACCCAGTCCCAGATAAAACCGCCTTGCATATTGGGGCTGTTTTTAATTATATCCCAATACTCTTTGAAGTTACCACTGCTATTACCCATGGCATGAGCATATTCACACATAATAAACGGACGTTTCACATTTTTACGGGCAGCATACTCTTTCATATAACTGATCTTGGGGTACATGGGGCAAACAATGTCTGTATTTTCGTTTTCTCCAGCTTGTTCAAACTGAACCAAACGGCTTTTATCACGGTTCTTAATCCATTTATAAGATTCATAAAAAACGGGACCGTTTCCACACTCATTTCCTAGCGACCAAATAATGACAGAAGAATGGTTTTTATCACGCTCCACCAAACTATATATTCTATCTAAATGGGCTGCATTCCAATCTGATAAGTATGCTGGGTGTTTTGATTTGTCGAACCACCCTTGTAGTTCTGCTCCCATTCCATGACTTTCAATATTAGCTTCATTAACTACAAATAGACCATATTGGTCACAAAGTTTTAGCCAATTTATGTTATGCGGATAGTGGCTGCAACGTACTGCATTAATATTGAGCTGCTTCATCATTCGAATGTCCTTTATCATGGTTTCCTTATCCTGATAATGACCAGTAACCGGATTATGTTCATGGATATTCACTCCATGCACCAAAATGCGTTTTCCATTGACCAATAATTGTCCATTTTTTAGCTCTACTTTTCGAAAACCCACCTTCGTGGCAACAGATTCAATCAATTTTCCATTTTCATCTTTCAATGTAAGTAAAAATGTATACAAATTTGGTGTTTCGTTATTCCAAAGCTTCGGTGACGAAATTGATTTTGAAATAGTTATATCTTTTTTCGTTTCAGCAGGTGTATTGGATGCTAACAATTGATTGTAAACTACTTTGCCAGTGCCGTCTAACAACGAAACTTCCAACCGATTACTGGCAGCAAAAGTATTGTAGTTTTTAATTGAAATTTCAGCTGAAAGTTGGCCATTCTTGTAATTCACATCCAGATCAGGACGAACAAAAAAATCGGCTATTCTAACATTCTCGGTACTGTAAATATACACATCTCTATCTATGCCAGATAAACGCCAAAAATCCTGATCTTCAAGATATGAACCATCGCTCCAACGATATACTTCAACTGCCACCAAGTTTTTTCCTGGCTTCACATAGTTGGTTATGTCAAATTCAACGGGGTTTTTCGTGTTTTCAGAATAACCCACTTTTTCACCATTAATCCAAATATACATAGCCGATGTCCCACCTTCAAAGTGAAGATATACCCTTCTGCCAGTCCAATTTGCAGGTAAATCGAAATTACGACGATATGAACCAACCGGGTTGTCGGAATGATCGATATATGGAGGATTTTTGGGGAAAGGATAAGTAATATTAGAGTAAATAGGAATTCCATACCCTTGTAATTCCCAATTAGAAGGGACTTTTATCTCTTTCCAATTTGTAATGTTGAAGTTGGTTTTGTAAAAATCCTTCGGGCGTTGATAGGGAGTTGGGGACCATTGGAATTTCCAATCACCATTCAACGAACTGAACCATGGTGATTGACTATAATTGTCAGAAACTGCCGATTGTACATCGGCAAAAGGCAGAAAAGTGGCTCTTGCTGGTTCACGATTAATCTGAAAGACAGCAGGGTTTTCCCAGTCGCTTACAGCAGGACTTTCTTGTGCACTAATTGGCAGAAAAATGATAAGAAATAAAAAGTTAAGAATCAAATTCGTTTTCATAAGTATGTAATTTATTTTCAATAAAAATTTCAAATCAGTCTATTTGCTTAATCTAAAATCAGAAACCAAGACCAGTGGCGTACATTCCGACAACCGCACCAACAAATCCTCCAGCTTTTGCAGTACTAAGATTCTCTATATTGACTTTCGATATAAGAGTCACAGGTTTTAGTTGATTTTGATTATATGAGAAAGTTGCTTCACCTCCATCAACAAAGATATGTAAATTGATTGCATTTGCAGCAATGATTTCGGCTATGGCTATCTCTTTTTGTTTTCCCTGTTCAACCGAAATAAGTACAATCACAGGTTTGCCATTGCGTACGGTTTTTCCGAATGCCAGATAATTCTTATCATTTTGAAAATAAGCAATACCAGCCATTTCTTTTTCGGATTGAGGTGTAAAACTTACTGATGTTGAGGCTTCGAACCTAATGTGTTGCTGACGACGAGCAATAAATGCAGGGTTTACTATTTGACTTAGGCTTCGTGCCAACGCTTCAATTTGGAGAGATCCTTTGCTTAGTTTCCACCATTGTGTTTGAGGTACGCGTACCATCAACCATTTCATGTCCAGCGTTGTTGAGGTAAACTCATCTCGCCAAGTGAAATTACCATTTTGCGTTGAACCCTTTCGATTCATAGATGGAAAATCCACAACCGTTGGAACAGGTTCTCCTTTTGGTAAAATTATAGGCACATCGTCTTTCCATTCAACTGGCAACATAAAAGTCTCTCTTCCAGTATTGTATAAAATTCCGCTATACGGACGACAGCCCAAAAATACGGCTACCCAATCACCTTTGTGTGTTTTTAATAAATCCGCATGACCGGTACTCGTTACTTTATTATCTCTCGAAGCTGGTAAATCTCGTTGAGTTAAAATCGGATTGATTTTACAAGGTAAATATGGACCATCTACACGGTCGCTCATAAATATCACTTCGCTATGATTTTCATTTGTTCCTCCCTCAGCTGCCATCAGGTAATATTTACCTTTGATTTTATATAAATGTGGTCCTTCAACCCATATTGGATGTTGAGTTGTATCAACTCCTCCGTCAACAATCACTTTCCCATTTGGTATTACTTTATCTGTCGAAGTATCGTAACCAAACAACCAGATTGCCCTGTGGCCGCTCCATTTTGGTGCTGCTGGCGGACCACCGCCGAATACAATATATGCTTTACCGTCATCGTCGAAAAACAGCGAAGGGTCAATTCCATTAATTTCTGGAAGTTTAATTGGCTCACCCCAATCTTTAAATGGATTGGTAGTTTTTACAAGAAAGTTATTTATTCCTTCCACTACCGTATTGATAACATAAAAAGTGTGGTTGTATGGATTATATTCAATAGCCGGTGCAAATACACCTCTCGAAAGCGTTAATTTATCTACATTAAGCTGTGAAGGACGATTGAGAACATTGCCAATTTGATTCCAGTGCACCATATCTTTACTATGGAATATTGGAATTCCCGGAAAATAACAGAAAGTGGAATTTACCATAAAATAATCACTTCCCCTTCTACAAATGCTGGGATCTGGGTAAAAGCCTGGTAAAATAGGATTGCGGTATTGAGTTTTTAAATCAATTTTCTGATCATTACAAACATCTTTACCTATGTACTGAAAATAGCTGAATGTTGCTTTGTTTGGTTGTGCTACTGTCATCGAAGTGATGAAAACGAGTGCTGAAAATATTGTTTTTTTCATATTTATTATAAAAATTATCCTTTTCTTCAACTTACTGATAAAATACAGACTTTCAGCTCCATTCAACGTTGCCTAACAGTCATAAACATGCTAAGAAATATTCTTCTAATTCTTTTTTATCAATTTCAATATCTCTTTTCCAGCCATTAAATAGGTACCTGAAGCATAAACATGCGATTGATCAGCAGTAAAAGGAAATGGATCTCCACCTACTTGTTGCACATAACCGAGTTTCCCTTGCTCATTAACTCTATTGCAAAGTGCTATCCAAGCTTTGATTACATTTGGTTTATATTTTATGTCAATTAAACCATTATTTATCCCCCAGGCAATGGCAAAAGTATTAAATGTACTGGCACTTGATTCACTCATACTCAATTCTTCCGGATCAAGCAAACTGGCAGTCCATAAGCCATCTGTGCGTTGTAAGGAAAGTAATTTGGCAGTCATTTGTTTAAATTGAGTTTCATATTTCACTTTTTCAGGATAATCAGCAGGCATTAATTCTAACACACGTGCCAATCCACCTACAACCCATCCATTTCCACGTCCCCAAAATATTTTTTTTCCATTTTTTGACTTTCTGCTGAAATAACGGTCATCACGATAAAATAGAGAATCTTGTTTCGAATACAAATAATCAGAGGTTTTCCACCAAGCGGTATTCATATAATTGAGATACGTCTTGTCTTTGGTTATTTTTGAAACATGAGCAAAAACCTGAGGTGCCATATACAACGCATCGCACCATGTCCACCATTCATATAGTTGAGGATTTTTCTTTGAATCCATTGATAAATTAATGTTATTGAAACCCCTACTCACATAAACATCCAACATAAATTTAACTTTATCGAGCATCTCGGGACGTTTGGTAATTTCATATAACGATGCCCACACATCGGTTATTGTCAAACGGTCGGCATAGAAAATATCGGACATTGGCTGCCATTTTGCTGCTTCACCAACATTCGTAAGTTCATACAAATATCTATTGTCATTGGTAATTTTGTATAATTCAGTTAGACCAACATAATATGCGCCCCATAACCAATCTGTTTTATTTGAATTATCCAAATTAGCTAATTGCCAATCAGCTACCTGACACATTTTTGCCACAATTTGATTAGAATCAAGAGAATTTGTCATTGTTGGTGAAGGGAGATTGCATTTTATTGAACTCAAATATTTATCCCAATACTTTTCGTAATGAGTATTTTGCATCCACAATACTTGTAATGGATTGTCTGGTTTTGCACCAACAATTGCATAAGGACGTACATTATCTTTTTTTGAGTTTTTTGTAATACTTTCAACTTCCCAATTATTTCTGGAATTTATTGTCCATTTTTCAATTTCAAAAACTCCTTTTCGGTCTATTGAAAGGTAAAGTGTATTAGGGGTTTCTTTGTCGATAATCATTCCGCCAGAATAGTTAGGTTCTCCTTCTACTGTTCCTTTTGGCGTTTTAGGAAACCATTTACCCGAATTTACTAAGTCGAAGTTGTTCCATTTTTTTCCCGTCCAGTTAGCATAGCAATAAATATGGGTAGTATCGGTTGGAAACTTATTATAAGCTATCACTGGATTTCCTGCAATGTCTTCGGCAATATCCCAAACCCAGGCTTTTACATTCGAAATTTTCCCATCATAAACTACATCCGCTTCAATTGGTGTAACTGCTTCGTCTGTTATATTTTTAATTTTTGTTCCATCTGCTTTGTAAAATGCACCATTGCTGTAGTACATATAATAAACGCTATTTTGTTTCTCGTCGCGTGGATGACCATCCGTGAAAAGAATATGGATTTTATCTTTTCCATTGGAGTAAACTTTGACATAAGGTCTTCTGAATTTGTAAATTTGTTCTGGCAAAACATAGATTTTACCAGTCGACCAATTCTCACCATTATCAGTTGAGGTTGAAAATGTTGGTTTTCCATCAATTCCACGCCAGAAAAGGAATATTTTATTGTTCTCGGCGGTAAGTTGAATCGGATTGCAGTACGTATAAGAATTTCTTAGATTAGGGTATTTTTGAGTGTCATTTAATTCTAATAATTTCTCAGTATTCCACTTCGTAATATCTTCCGGATTTTTCGAAGTCATAATATGAATCGGCTCTTTCGTATTATGTTTGCTAAAAAAAACCTTAATGTAACCTTTTTTGTCAATCAAAATTGCAGGACAGTCATGATCATCTATTTCAAAATTACTAAAAATCTTCTGTGTTTGAATCTTCCCTGTTGTATGATCATAACTGGCTACCATTACATTTCCATAACTATCCATCCAACCCGTATAGGTTTTTTTGTAGTTGCCTTCATGATATACAGCTCTTGGATCTGAAAACCAGCACCATGCACCATCAAATGTAAATGATTGGAAGGTTTCTGAATTGTTGCCTTTATTGACAAGAGTTTTTGTTTTTACAAATGTGCCAAAGGCTACATGACTTACCAAGCATAATGCAATGATAATTTGAGTTTTGAATTGTTTTTTCATGGGTTAATTTACAATTATTTTAATTTATTGCTTTATATAAACAAATGTTTTATGTTCAGTGAATTCTGATTAATTGTCACAACAATTGCTATTTAGCAAATTGTAACAACGGGTATATTTAGTAAAAAAGCTAATTTTTGAATTTTATAAGCAATATGTCCCACACCTATTGCACAATGATGAGCAGGTCCTTGCTTAGACCATTCAGATATAAACTTTTTTGCACCAATGTTGAAACGATAACGGCTATTTGTATTTCCGATTTCGAGAATAGGTCCGGTAACAGATTCACCTTCGGCAACAAGCAGGAATATACCATCTTTGCCTTCAACCACCGACAATAAGGTAATCTCGCCGTGTTTTACTGTCATTTGAATTGACAAACCTTTACCGGGTTTACCGTGGAAAATTGGTAGCGGAACAAGATTAACTCGCCCTTCGGCAATTGCAAAGTGGGCAGGTCCATCATGCCCAAGCAAAACAACATCATCTTTAAAATCCATCAAATAAAACTCAGAGAATGACCCTCCGGCACCAAACTCAGCCATTATTTTCATTGCATGTGCATTCTTCACTTCGCATTCGCCTGCAACAGGTATATTTTTACCTGTGAGCAAAGTATTTCCGGCAATAATCGATGTAACAATATTTTCGTAGTCGTTACCCGACACGCCTTCGTAATAATAAGCCATCGAGCCCAGATTATTGTTTTTTACCAATTTATCTAACGCGTTGGAGGTACGTGCAGCACGTTCAATTTCGAATAATTCACATTCAGATGCTACATCGAAAGTGTTATTAAACTCCTGAATCTTAGTTTTAACCTCAGCATTAGTCGTTTCATCGTAGTATTTTTTGAGTTCACACATTTCAAGCATTTCAAAATGAGTTCCAAAAACCGCTGATTGTTTGGTAATATCAGTATAAACATCCAACATCCCCGAATAGTAGTGCCCAAGAATTCCCATGCGATTGTTACGCATTGCAGCGGAAACATGTGCGGCATGAGTCCATGCTTCAATTTCACGCCATGCTTCTATATCTTGAAGGTATCCTGTAACAAAATCATACTTTATGCCTGAGCGATTAAACACATTAGCAATTTCAGGTACGGAACATGACTGACAATGCTCTAACCATAATCCAGTCATTATTCCACGATCGCCTAATTTGTTAAATGCCTCATAATCCAATTCAGCTACAGGTTGAAGATTTAATATGATAACCGGTAATTTTAACTTCTGAGCAACGGGTAAAACCGTTGAAGAAAGCGCATAAGTTGAAACATACAAAAATACTATTTCTACATCGTTGTCTTTTAGAAAGTCAGCAGCTTCGCGAGCTTTCACAGGATTGTCAACCATTCCGGCATCAATTACTTCAACTCCATAAGCTGAAATTCCTTTATTAATTTGCTTCTGATATACAGTTAGATTCTTAAGCAAACCATCGAATTGTGTCCAATAGGTATCTAAACCAATACCAAATAATCCCACCTTAGTTTTCATTGTTGATTTTTCTTGATGATTAATAACTTCACTGGACCTTTTAAACCTGATTTCAGCAATACAGCATTTTTTTTATAATGTTTATATGTTGTAAACGTATATCTGCCCGAGGTACGTGCAGTTCCATTAATAAGCCATTCAGGCCATTGTCCATTTTTAATGCCATCATCTGGTTTTTGTTCATCTCCAATTAAACGGTTAGGCCAGAGATTTGCTATATCAATCTCTATTCGATTTTCACCTGAAACTAAGGCATCCATAATCTTCAGTCGGAAAGGAGCTGACCATAATACACCTAAATCTTTTCCGTTAATTCGTACTCTTGCCAGATTATTAACTTCTCCCAAATCAAGATAAATGTCGTTTAATTTATTATGAAACAATTTTTCGGAGAGAGTGAAATTATTTATATAAGTTGCTATTCCGGAATAATACTTAATTCCATCTTCATGTCTTGTTGTCCAGTCTTGTAGTGTATCAAATACAATACTCTCGGGACCACCCCATTTTGGATCAAAAGCCAACTTCCATGGATTTTTTAGTTCGAATAATGTTTCTGACACAGCAAAATTTTCATCTGCTTTTGAGTTTGCCGAACTATTTTTACTTGTACGCTCAAAAACAATAAAATAACTTTCGTAAGGCTCAAATTGTAATGGAATAATAATTTTTCCTTTTTTGATATCATATTTTGGAAGTCTTCTGGCTTCTCCTGTCATTGGATTCCACAATTGGGGTTGACCTTTGTCAACTCTGAATTTACAAACATTGTTTGTTTTGGAGTTTGTTTTATTGGACACAAAATATACATCGCCCGTTTGATTCAATTGATGCGTGTATCTAATTGGTCCAGTTGATTTAAAATCTTCAATAAGTCCCATTTCGAGTAATATCGAAGCTGTTAAATCATAATTTGGGTAAAGTTCCGGAAATTTGACTTGCGAGAAAACTGCTCCCCAGTAAATCTTACCTTTTCCTATCAATCGTTTTGAAACAATTGCTGGAGCATCTAATTCGCCCCACAATTGTTTTGCTTTTGAAGCAACTTGCTCATCGCAGTTTGGATAATCTGATAAACTTGGAGATTTTCGAGGTGGATTTCCAATAATTACAGCACCCGCTTTTACCAATAATTCTATTTTGTTGAGTAAATTTGGAGTCATTGTTTCACACGATGGTAATACAAGAATTCGATAAGTTGCACCAGATGGAAAAACTATTTTTCCTTTTACAACTCTTGCTTTTAATAACTGCGAGGGTGAACATCCATCAAAACTGAATCCTTTTCTGTCGGGTAAAAAATCTTCTTTTGTTTGACCAGAAAGTACTATAGTATTCAATGTGTCATTTGTGAGGGCAGAAGCTGGCGCACGAAATACCTGAGGGGCACCTTCGGGTGTCAGGTAAAGAATATCGGCAACCGGTTGTCCTTGTTGAAGTAAATATTGGCAGCGGGAAATATATTTATGATAACCGTCTGACATAGGCCACCAAGTCTGACTGCGGTCGTGATGGATTCCATAAGGCCCCATAGTCATACCTGGTTTCAAGTTATCCGGCAAAACTTGGTGTTGGTAGGTGTGATAAAAAAATTTATTAATACCTGTTGCAAATGCCCAATCGCCTTGATTTTTCATTGAGCCCGGATAAATCTTCCATGCATCGAGGTAAGCAGTAAACGATTCGGCTGCAACAACTTTTTTCCCTTCAATATGTGCAATTGATGCAGCTTGAATGCAACTAAATGAAGAATTATATCCAAAATCTTTCGTCCAAAATTCACACATTGGTACATCGGCTACTGCCCCTAAGTCTATGTCGGCGGTAGGATTCATGTCATAAGGCTCAATAGACAACCCCATGTTATATTTTTTGGCATACTTTTTTATATGAAGTGCATGGTTTTCTATGACCAATTCCTGAGCTGTTTGGCGCAAATCCCACAAAAAACGTTCGCTTTTTTCCAAACTTTCAATAACAAACCCAGCATATACGGGATAAAAAGGAAGTGGGTCGTAGCCTCTTCGTTTTTGAAATTCTTCTTTGAATTTTGAAGACCAGTTTTGTGAACCCATCTCCCAACTATCCATGTGGAGCATTTTCAAACCACCCTGAAGGCTTTTATCAGGGATACCAATTTTTTGTAGTAATTTGCCGGTGAATTTTTCTAGATGTGCATTTAGGGAAGTAGTATCCAGTTTATCAGCTTCAAATCCAACTCCCGGAATTGGAGCTGGACGAGTAACTGCACCATTGTTCCGCACTCCAAATCGCATAATTGTCCAATTACCCTTAGGTGCTTTCCACTCCAATGTACCATCGTCTTTCATAAATTTACTGATATCAATAATTTGATTAACAGCTATTTTTGTTTGATTATCGGGTTCATCATACATAGCAAAAGACGAAAAAAATGGTTTTACACCGGGCATAGATGTGTAAGGAGGTCGATAATAAAGTGCTTTTTCGGTAATATCACCAATTTTAAAATCGACCATTGGCGTTGGGAATGCAAGCACTGTAACATCTTCATAATAATCACTCCATTTTTGTTTGAGTTCAGGAGTAAAATTACCTTCTCCAAAATAAGGTTTCATTGGAGCAGGTTTAGCAAGCGAGATAGTATTATAGTCATCATTTCCTGAAATTTGAACCGAACTATAAACAAGATGCTTCATGGATTGAGCTCCGGTAACCCATGGGCCACCACTACCAGTCCAACCCGGTCCAACGCCAAGAGTCATGGTAATTCCTAAACGCTCACATTCTCTCACTGCATACGTAAACAAAGTTTGCCATTCTTCACTCAAAAAATCTACTTTTCCTCGAGGAATTCCAACATTTACTTCCAAAAACAGAACATGACCCAAACCAACTGTTTTCATCGATTCTAAATCGGCGGTAATTGCATCTTTAGACATATTTCCATCCATAAAATACCAATATACTCCCGGTCGAGCGTAGTCTGGCGGATTCAAAAACTCTTTTCGTAAATTATCTAAATTTGTATTTTCATCTTTGCTAAAAGCATAATTAACAAGATCTTGAGTCTGGGGTTCAATCAACACTTTTTTAGTTGGATACTCCATAGTTACAGATGCTAAACATAAACATGCAAAGACAAATATTAAAGTTCCAATGGCAGTGATTTTATATTTCATTGTTGTATTTTATTTCAATTTTTAGAAATAAATAGTGAAAGTCTTAATGATTATTTGAGCACAGTTAATCAATATCTTAGCCAACTTATGGGTATTTCTTTTTCAAGTGAATCGTTGAGACTGAACTCCAATTTAAGGCTCTCAAGGTTCAAAAAATCAAAATAATCAATCCTAATTTTATGTGTACCTGCCAGTAACGAGACATTTCCGGTTGCCTTTGTCACACTATGGCAACCGTCATTATCTGCCACCAATATGTCATCAATGTAGAGTTTACTGCCATCGTCTGAACTAAGATAGAATGTGTATTCTCCGTTTTCAGTAGTTGTGAGATGGCTACTAAAACGAACTCCAAAATAGTCTTCTCTACATTTTATTTTCTCAAAATCAAAATTACCGATTGTTCCCTGTTTAATCACTTTTTCTTTCGAAAAATCTGGAACTTTATCCCACATTCCTTCAAAATATTCGTAGTTCCAGCCATTAATTTCAATATTATACGCATCAATATCCAAAAGACCTATATCGCTGCTTTTTAATTTATTTGAAAAAGCTTTAGCCTTTATTTTAACACAATCATTTACTACGAAAGGCGAACGATATTGAACTGAATTTTTAGTCGGTTCAGTTCCATTTAATGAATAATAAATTTTCGATTCAGGTGTAACGCAAGTTATCGTCACTGTTGCTTGTGAAGGCCTTACAATCAGGTTTTTATCAGATGTAATAATAGGTGTTTCAACAAATTTATTTGGGTCTTCAATTTGAATTAACACAGGACCAATTAAACCAGATGGTGTGAGTGGTGCATTAGCGACCGGTGCAGTAGTTGCGCTTGTCAACCACTTGTCGGCAGGCAAGCCCATATCGCCTACCAAACGGTTGTTCCAAGTGTTTGTTATTTCAATTTCAAGTACATTAGCTTTGCGTTTTAAAACTTGTGTGATTTCCACCAAGTGAGGTTCTGCCCAAACCAATCCGAGCGATTTTCCGTTTAGTCGTACCACAGCCAGATTATTCAACTTGCCTAAGTTCAAATATATTTTCTCATTTTTGGTGACTTTTGGCGCATCGAATTGCTTGATGTAACGGGCTGTTCCGCTATAATATTTAATCCCAACTTCAGTACGTTTTGTCCAGTCTTGCAAACTATCGAATACAACCGAATCGGGCGCACCCCATTTGGCATCGAAACAAACTTTCCATGAACCGGTTAAGTTTAAAAGCGTTTGTTTACGATAAAAATTAACTAGGCTGCGATTTTTCGTCTTAGCTATTTTACGGAAAACGATAAAATAGGATTCACGTGGACCAAATTCCAGTGGTATAATGGTTTTGCCATTTTCACACTTGAAATCAGGTAAATCACGTTGATCCTTCGTTACAGGATTCCATAATTCAGGCTGGCGACCTTCAATTCTAAATTCAGGTGTCATTTTCAGAACGGCATCTGTCTGATTTGAGATGTAATAAATATCCATATCGCCTGTTGAACGATGTATCCAATTAGAGTGTACCGGTACTGTATTTCCCAAATCGGGGTTAATATTTAATTCTGCAAAAACCGTTTTTAAATCAACTCCATTGAAAACTTTTCCATTTTGGTATGACACCATTTTAACCGAAACGCCATCGCAGTTTTGCCAAACCTCCTGAGCAATTTGCTTTACTTCGTTGTCGCAAGAAGGGAAATTCTGCATGCTCGGTGAATATACTGGTGCATTACCGACAATGATTCCACCTGCTGCTACCAACTCTTTAATTTTACGAATCAATTCAGGGCGCATAGTGGTGAGAGGTGGCAGCACTAAAACCTTATAGCTCATACCATCTGGCAAAACAAATCGCCCATTTTTTACCTGCAAATTTTTCTCAATTACCTCAGCATTTATGTAATCAAAATTGTACCCTTCGGGCAATTGTGGGCTACGAATTCCTGTCATTTTGGGGGCATCTTCACCAATGAAATAAGCCACATCGGCAACGTATTTACCTTGTTGAAGCAAATAATGTGTTCGTCGCAAATAGTCAATCCATTCTTTCGATTGAAAAAACCAGGTGTTATGACGATTGAATTCTACGCCAAACCAAGCATTAATTCCAGGAATTTTATCAGTGTCTGGTTGATGAATATAAACGTGAAGAACAAAGTGGTTTATGCCCTGAGTTGCAGCCCAATCGCCACGCTTTTTTAAACTCCATGGGTCAAATTTCCACATGGGACCAAACGAAGTGAATGCCTCGCAATGTACCACATTTTTACCATAAGTATGAGCGGCAGAAGATGCGGCACGAGGTTCAATTCCTGCCAAATCGTCATGAGTCCAAAATTCGCCTCCAATTTCATCGCTCTGCCCACCATATTGCAAAAATTCACCCGGATAGCCCCAGTGACCGTAATTTTCTAGCCAAAGTTTCAACCCGTTTTTATTCGCCGATTCGCGCAAACCACCCACGTAATCGTACGAAATACGGTCGGCAATCATTCGACGCAGATCCCATAAAAAACGTTCAGACAAATCGGCATTTCCAACCACTCTGCCAGAGAGTACCGGAAGCCATGGAATAGGGTCGTAACCGTAATGTTTCAAAAAATCAGCAGAAAGCCCGTCCGTCCAGTTTTGAGCACCAGTTTCATAACTGTCGGCTACAATATGCTTAAAGGCAGAACGGTCTGACTCAGGCAATCTTCTGAGAATCTGACCAATATACGCATCAAAATGTTCCGCCACATATTTTCGGTTCATCTTGTCAATCTCCAAACCGGTAGCTTCTTTCGAAGCAGGTGTATTTTTCTGTCCGGTTGGTGTCATTCCAATTCGTTCAATAATCCATTCGCCTTCTGGCACATTCCATTCCAGTGTTCCGTCGCTTTTCATTTTGGAAGTGATGTTCAACTCTTTTTGAAGATTGACTGCCAGTGTATTTAAATCAATCTCAGCCGGCTTTTTCCACAAATAAGCATCCCATAGTGGTGCAGACGTCGGCCATAGTTTAGCAAGTTGTTTTTCTACAAATCGCTCGGTGCGTGCAGCACCCGACAGGGCAATTTCGGTAAATCCTGCTTTTCCACCTATCGAACTGAACACAATCCGAAATTGTTTGGATGTTGTAGCCGAAAAAGTTTCACACACAGGGGCAAAAGGTAAAAATCCAACATTGGTATTATTGTTTGTACGTTCAATTTTTATTATTTTAATCGTTTTAAAAGTTCCATCGCTTTCTTTACTCTGAATTTCACATGTTACATTAAATGAGGTTTTTGAGGGATAAAAGGTAATACTTCGAACCGTATAATCCACAGCTTGTTCAAAATCAATTGTAACTGATTTCGATGACAAATTCGGCATGAAGACTTCAGTTGATTGATTTCCGTCAAACCAACTACCAGCATCCTTTATTTCGGGATTGCAACGGATTTTTGAGTTGGATGATGATAAGAAATCAGCATCATTGAGCGGCGCAAGGAATGCCAAAACTGCCACATCCTGAAACTGAGAACTTGGTTGAGGCAATTTAGCGGAAAATTTCATTGGCCCTTTCACCCGAATTTCGGACATATTGAGGTAACGCATTGCATTTTCTGGCTTGTTCCACGGACCACCAGACTGACTCCATCCCGGCGAATTGAAAACGCCTATGTTTACTCCGGTTCGTTTTCCTTCCCGAATGGCATGATCAATCATTTGCCACCAGTCTTCAGTGAGTGCTTTCACACTTCCTTTTTCTTTAATAACGTCTATATTACCGATTAAAGCTTCGCCAATGCCAACTTTAGCCATGGCTTCTAAATCTTTTGTAATTCCATCTTTCGATATGTGGTCACTTATCCAGTACCAATAAACCCAAGGTTTGGTATAAGCAGGTGGTGTTTTGAAATTAAGTGCTAAAGAATCGGTAATTTGTGATTGGGCTGTCAGGAAACTCAATGAAAACATGAATAGCAACAACAAGAGATTTCGGGTTAATTTCATAATTTATAAATATTGTTTTTAATTTGTTTGAATCAAATAAATTTATTTCTTTGTTAGAAGTGAAACGTACAATACTGTTTTATGGTTTTCATTCAATGAAGTTTCGAATCCAACCAGATAAGTGCCCGGATTTGGGGCAAGGTTTATCTAACAAATAATCAGATTGATGCAGAATTATTGAGTGGATAATTTTCAACTCCGGAGATTTTTTGATTACCAGCTTAATCAACTTTTCATCACCTTGCAAAATCAAAAGTGAGGGATGAACATTTGATGGTAATTGTCCCATAATTGCCATGGAAAAAGCTATAAATGCTATTATTAGTGATGTTTTCATAGTTTATAAGCCTACAAAGGTAATAATAGAACGACTTGGAATGCTTATTTTCGACCCGTATTTTATTTTAGCAAGCGGTTTTAAATTAGCATCAAGATCGTCATTGGTAAAATAAGGAATCCATTTAGCCGGCCTATTACCGTTAACATTCAGATAGATTGTTCTTTCACTATTACTATAGTTAACAACTATTGCTACCAAAGTTTTATCTATGTTCCGGTAAGCTGAAATCATAAGGGAATACGGGTCTGTATCACCTTCAATTACAATTTTATCATCATTATTGTATGCTCTTATACCTAAACGGACTGCATTAGGACGAATAAAACGACTGTAATTACCTAATGCCCACATTAATTTTGAATCGGTAAAAGTTCCATCAACCAATGATTTATCGGGTTGAGTATAAATAAGTCCATCTTTATAATTGCTAGTCGCCACCGAACGCCACCATTGCCAGGCTGATGCATTGGCATAAACCAAGTCATTATGAATAATTCGTGCTACATATAAAGCAGTTTTCATGGTTAAATCAATTCCTCCGCCACCGCCAATTTCTTTATCATTTCCCATAATACAAAGTTCTGTTTGCCAGAAATCCACATTATTTCGTTTCAACTGAGCCCCTAACTCCAATCGCTTTTTTTTCAAATCACTTATAGGAGTATTAGTCCAATAACTATGAGCAGCCATTAGGCGTGGCACATTTGGCACATTTCCAATATAAGTATTTGTACTGTCAGGTGTAAAAAATGACTGAATCTGAAAACCACGGTTAGGTTTTGTGTATTCGTGAGTTTGATACATACAATTGTAATCGAAAGATTCAGAAACTAAAATCTTGGTATTTATTTTTCTATTGGAGAATTCATTTCCTGTAAGTCGTACTGTTTTTGCAATTTCTGCATTTGTTGCTGCCGTTCCTTCTTGTTTAGGACCAACCCAATTCCAGTGCCCATCCGGTTCGTTGAACGGACAAATATAATTCAGCTGAATTCCATCTTTCTTTTTAATTCCTTCAATAACATCAGCCATAAAACGAGCAAAATTAGGATATTTATCTTCTTTAATATTAAAAGTTGCACCGCGTCCTGTATTAGTTGCCAAACCATTTTGAGTCCAATATACTGGTGGTGAGAGTATAAAACCAAGAAATTGATCGACGCCACGTTGTTTTGCCAATTGCATAAAATTGCGTTGTCCAAGTTGTTTGTTCCAATCGTAAGAACCATCAGGATTTAAAAAACATTCTGATCGTGTCCAAACACTACCAATTTCACTTTTTTCACCTTGCTCGGCACTTCCAGCTCCAATATTAAACCGCCACAACGAAAGCCCAATTCCTTTCGGTTTTCCAGTTTTGTCATTTTCTGTGCTGAAAAGCCAATCAGCCATTTTTTCTTGCTTTTCTTTAGGCCACAACCCTATAAACTGCATACTCCATCCATCCGATGCACTAAAATTTGAAATTGTTTGCTGTGGTTTATTTGTATCGATGACAAATAAACTTACATTTGGTTTCGACGGTTTATCATTACCTAATCCCAATTCAATGGAATAAATAGTGGTAGTTTTAAAAAGTAAAACCAGAATGATTACTGATTTGAAGTAGAACAAAATTTTAGCGTGCATTTTTGTATATTTAAGTATGTTTTTAGAGTCAATTCAATTTTTATTTCGAAATGTCAATTTTTATTTTAGTAGATGACAACCAATTCGATTCAAAATTCACCTCTACTGAACCTTTGTCCTCGGTACATTCGATATATGCAATTAACTTACCTTTGAAAACCCTGAGGTAATTGGTTTTATGACTTACCATATCCGACATATCGCCATTTTCGATACCCAATAACTTAGCTGGACCATTAATTTTGAATGTAATCATATTGTCAGAAACATATACAGGGATGCCAGATTTGTCAACGACTTGAATTTCAATTTGAGCAACATCACCTTTGCCTTTAAAAGATTGAATGTCTGATTTGGATAGAAGTTTTTGGGGTCTTTCTGATGTGACAATTTTATAGGAAGCAAGTTCTTTTCCATTGTTATATGCTGTTGCCGATAGCTTTCCTGTTTCGAATGGAATTGTCCAATATTGAGCTCCCGTATTTTTATCGATCTGAGGTCTCGATTCTATCACTTTGTCATTGAGTTTCAAAACTACAGTTTCACAATTCGTAAAACAAGCTACTTTTAGCATTTCGCCTGTCAAATAATTCCATTTATTTTGAAGCCCATACAGAAAGTCATTTTCTTTTTCGGGTATCGTGGCTATATATACCATTGGTTTTTCCGACCAAAGACTCTGACGATAATATCCCAAGGGTTTTATATTTCCAGCCAAATCAAGTAAGCCAGTTCCAAAACCTCTTGATGGCCAGGCACCTGCTTCACCCAGATAATCGATACCTGTCCATAAAAATTGTCCTGCAACAAAATCGTTGTTTTTTACTGATTCCCAATATTTTAATTCATGGCGAGTTTCGCTACCATAAAGCACTCTTTTCGGATATTTTTCGTGATCCATTTTGTATCTACTTTCGGTATAATTATAGCCTGTAACATCTAATAAAAATGGATAATCGGTATGATTTGACATAATCACTCCTGCTAAAGCTCCAGTAACCGGACGAGAATTATCTACTTTACGAACACAATCAACTAATTTTTTGGCAATAACACTTAATCTGCTTGCATCGGGTTGAGTTGGTTTATATCCTATAACTGCTTTTTGATCAATTCCTTCTTTATCTAAAATTTGATGAGAATAGGGATCGTTCGGATAATCAACTTCATTTCCAATACTCCACATGATGATGGAAGGATGATTTTTATGTTTTCTCACCATATCGGCGATGTCTCTTTCGCCCCATTCGTTAAAATACTCTGCATATCCCTGATAACCTGGCACTCCAACATTCCAACCATCGAGCCATTTTCTTTTTGGAAACTCCCATTCATCAAAAGCCTCATCCATAACTAGCAACCCAATTTCATCACAAATATCGTATACTGCATCATCCTGTGGGTTATGACTTGTTCTGATGGCATTACAACCCAGGTTTTTTAGTTCCTTCAATCTACGCTCCCAGACTTGTTTTGGTACGGCAGAGCCCAAAGCTCCAGCATCATGGTGAATACAAACACCTTTCAGTTTCATACTCTCTCCATTTAGAAACAAACCTTTATCCGCATCAAAAACTACGTTTCTTATCCCTGTTTGGAGGGTGTTTTGGTCAATTTTCTTATTATTTTGAATTACTGTTGTATGAACTTCGTAGAGATTCGGATTATTTAAAGACCAAATTTTTGGATTTACAATGTCCATTTTTTGTGTAACTAACTGTGATGTGCCAGCTGCAATTTTGATATTTTTCTTAGTCGAAGTAATCGTTTTGTTATTACCTTTCAAAGTGACATCCTGAATTATAGTATTTAATACTTCTTTTTTTGTTGAATTTTTAATGATGGTATTTACAGTCAAAACAGCACTTTTTGAAGTAATTTTCTCTGCCGAACAGGCCACCCCCCATAAATCAATATGAACAGGATTTGCTTTGACTAAATAAACATCCCGATAAATCCCAGAACCAGTATACCAGCGTGAATCGGCTGATTTTGAATGGTCCACTTTCACTAAAATAGTATTTTCGCCACCGTAGTTAATGTGCGAAGTCATGTCATATAAAAATGAGACATAGCCATTGGGGCGTTTACCAAGCAAATGATTGTTGATCCACACTTCACTATTACAATAAACGCCACCGAAATAAATGTATATCTGCTTTCCTAAATCTGAAACCGGAATAGAAATTGTTTTTTTGTACCAACCAATACCTCCTGGTAAATAACCCGTACAACTAGCCAAATCGGGACTATGAATTCCTTCAACACTCCAATCATGTGGAAGATCTACCTTTCGCCAGTTTTCTAATTCGGCTTTTGAACTGAATTCATCTTTTGCCTCATTATTTTTAAATAACCATTCTTCATTTATTTTGGTTGATTCTCCAAAAGAAACTTGTGCAATTAGTGGCAATTGAAAAAGAACAACAAAAAAAACAATACCCGTAATTTTACATTTTTTCATTTGATACAACAGTATGTTAGTTTGTGAATTTATTAAAAATATCAATCCAACATTTATGTTGTTAGATCCCTGTCTAAATTTCAAATGCAAATATCGCATTAATGTAATGCAAATACTTTATCTATTTTATAATATACTATCACTATTGTAACTTTTGGTCACTATAATACTAAACATTGAAATATTTTGAAAAAAGAATAGAATAATTGGTCTTAATTCGTTTCCTTTGTCTTTCATTTTTGAATAAAAAAATTTAAAATACAATGAACAATATAAAAATATTTTTTCTAGTATTAATTGTTATTTTTTCATTAAATCTTTTTGGGCAGAAGAATGGCTCAAAATTGATTCGAAAATATACTACTGAACAAGGTCTTTCAAGTAATTATATTTACAGGTTGATACAAGACAACCAAGGTTTTATTTGGATAGGAACTGAAGAAGGCTTGAATAAATTTGATGGTAAGAATTTCACCTTATTTTCTACAAAAAAAGGACGGTATTTAATGTCTAACAATCGCACTCAGGCACTTTTACTCGCACCTGATGGCAACATTTGGGCAGGAACTTCCAATGGATTAAATATATATGATTATTCTTCGGACAGTATAATTATTGTAAAAGATAACACCACACCATTAAAGTTAATTTACAATGATATTACTTTCATGCGTATGAGTCCAGATAATCAAAAAATTTGGATAGGAACATACGGAAACGGTGTACATTTTTTTGATTGGAATAAAAAAACTTTTAACAGGTTAATCCTTCCGGTAGTTAAACCGCTTGAAGCGACTTTAAATGTGATGAATATATTAGAAGATGACAATAAACGATTATGGATTGGAACACAACATAATGGAATTTATCGTTACAATCTCTCAAAAAAGACAATTGAACATTTTAACCTGAATAATAACAGTGAATTTATCAGAATAATATTTCAGGATAGTTTCCGTAGAATATGGATTGGAACTTCAAATGGTTGTTATATTTATAATGAAACTACAAACCTATTTGATTTAGTGACTTATCCTTTAGGTTTAAGCAACACATCAATTAGTATAATAAATGAAGATAAGGATGGGAATATTTGGTTGGGTGGTGAAATGCTTTTAGTGAATTTCTCGGTAAGATCGTTTTCATTAAAAGAAAAATTCCCATTTCAATCATATAGCGAAGGCGAGTCAAACTCGAAATTAAACAGCTTCTCCCTTAGCTCATTACTTTTCGACCGTGATAATAATGTTTGGATCGGTACCGTTTGGGGTGGATTGAATATGATGCAGGGTACTACTCCAAAATTCAAGTTATTCAAGCACCAAGCCGAAGAAATAAATACATTACCTAAATCTCCAGTAATTTCAGTTTGTAAATACAAACAGGATGAACTACTAATTGGGACAAATGGTATGGGCTTGTACAAAATGAACATGAATTCTAATGACTTTGTAAAATTTAATATAAATAATAAAGTATCACAATATATTTTTCAGGCAATACTGGTCGATTCGCAAGGTGATACATGGCTTGGCACCTATAAAAATGGCATTTTAAAACTAAACAATAAAGGACAATATGAGCGAGGATACATTTATAATGAGTTAGATGTGTTTTCTTTGCCATCAAACGATGTGCGTTGTTTGTTCGAAAGCAAAAAGAATGAGTTATGGATTGGTACAAGCAATGGACTTGTAAAATTAAATATAAAAAGTGGTAAGATTGAAGAAAGAATAAATTTATCGAAACGAATTGATATAAGATCCATAACTGAAGATAATGAAAATGTATTATGGATTGGAACGTATGGAGCAGGAGTAATCACATATAATCCGGCAAATAAATCAGTAAATAATAACCCCATACCAAATAATCCTTTGATCGTTAGCGATATCTTAATTAATGGGGATAGTATTTGGATTGGTTCACAGGGAATGGGTCTGATTTTTTTTGATAAAAAACTAAAAAATAGAATTAGTTACGTCGAAAATGATGGATTGTCAAGCAATTACATTCGTTCTTTGATGAGAGATAAAGAAGGGAGTATTTGGTTAGGTACAAGTAAAGGTATCTCAAAATTGAATCTATTGACAAAAGAGGTATTAAACTTCAATTCACAAGATGGCGTTCAGAGTTTCGAATTTGCCGAACGATGTGCAACAAAATTATCAGATGGTCGATTTATTTTAGGCGGTTTGGGTGGGATAAATGTATTTAACCCGCTTGAAGTGCAAAAGAATGACCGTTGTCCAAAAGTAATTTTTACAAAACTGTCAGTTTTTGGTCAGGTTATAACACCATCGAACAATAAAAAGTTAAAATCTCCATTAAGAAGTAATATCACTATTGCCGATTTGATTGAACTAAAATATAATCAATCCGTATTTTCAATTGAATTTATCGGAATTAATTACAATGCAACTCAAAAAATACAATATGCCTATTTTCTGGAAGGATCGGACAAACGATGGAATTACCTGGGTAATCAGAATGTTGTAACATTCAGAAATTTGGCACCTGGGAATTATGTGTTGAGAGTAAAAGCTTCGAGCCCTGACGGAGTTTGGAATGATGAGAATTATTCGAAGCTTTCAATTATAGTCGAGCCACCAATCTGGAAAACCTGGTGGGCATATTTAATTTATTTTATTTTATTTGTCTCAGCATTATATTTTACTTGGCAACTACTTACTTTAAGAATTAGAACAACAAATACACTAAAAATTGAAAGGGCAAAAAGGGAGAAAGATGAAGAGTTACATCAAGAAAAACTTCAATTTTTTACAAATATTTCACATGAGTTCAGAACACCACTGACATTGTTAATTGGTCCACTTGAAAAGTTACAAATGCAAGAAGTGGATGAGAAAAAAAACAAACAGATTAATTTAATGCTGCGCAACGCTAAGAGACTACTCTTAATGGTAAATCAGTTACTCGATTTCAGAAAAGCAGAAAAAGGTCAGATGAGTTTAAAAGTGCAATACTTAGATATTGTAGCATTTATTAGGGAAATAATAATGTCATACGAAGAAATAAAAGTTAAAAAAAATATTCAACTTGAATTTGTGTTTGAGGAATCTATAATGATGACCTGGTTTGATGCCGAATTCATTGATAAGTCACTTTTTAATTTACTTTCAAATGCTTTTAAATTCACACCTGATTTTGGCTCTATTAATATCAATATTTGTTCTGAAAAAGATACCAATGGAAAAAAACTTATCGAAATAGCTGTGGCTGATAATGGAATAGGAATTCGAGAAGAAGATATTGACAACATCTTCGAGAGATTTTATCAGGGAAAAGTTAAAAGTGGTATGCAGGTAGGTTCGGGTATTGGTTTGCATCTTACAAGAAATCTGGTTGAATTACATCATGGAAGTATTAGAGTTAAAAGTATTCCAAATCTAAAAACTGTTTTTACTATTTCTATTCCGAGTGATGAATCGGGTTATAATGCCAATGAATTATCTGAAGAAAGATCAATTTTGAATCAGCAACTAAATCCTGAAACACTCTTCAATACTATTGATCCTAAAAATAGATTTTCAGAAAATGAATCCAACGAAAAACTATATAAAATTCTTTTGGTAGAAGACAATCAAGATATTAGATCCTATATTATTGATATATTAAGAGAAAAATATTTTGTTGACCAAGCTGAGAATGGAGTAATTGGATTAAAACTTGTTAGTGAAAATGAGTATGCTTTAATAATTACTGACCTTATGATGCCAGAAATGGATGGCATAGAGATGTGCAAACAACTTAAATCGAGCATTGAAACCGACCACATCCCTATAATAATGTTAACAGCAAAAGATTCGATTGAGAGTAGAATTGAAGGTATAAATGTTGGTGCAGATTCATACATTTCGAAACCGTTTCATCCTGAACATTTGCAGGTAAGAGTAAATAAGTTAATTGAACAACGAGAATTATTTAAAGAGCGTTTCTCAAAAATAACCACATTTGGGAAGCTACAGAAGCACTTGATTGTTTCAAAATCGCTTGATGATCAATTTCTCAAAAAAGCGATAGAATTGACAATTAACAAGATGGTCGATACCGATTTCAATGGTGATGCACTCGCCAATGATTTATTTATCAGCAGAATGGGTTTACATCGTAAGATTAAAGCCCTTACAGGACAAAGTACCGGAGAATTTATTCGTAATATTCGCCTCAAAAAAGCATGTGAATTGTTAGTTATCCCTGGTAAAAACATATCAGAAGTATGTTATGATGTTGGCTTTAATTCTCCTTCATATTTCACATCGTGTTTTACTGAGAGTTTTAAAATGACTCCAAGTGAGTATGTCAAGGACGTGAATAAAAAGAACAATTCCTGATTCAGAAATAGAAAAATCGAGCAAAAAAGGAAAAAATATCTTATCTTATCTAGGGAGTAACATAACCCCATAGAACTACCTTATAAATAGCTTTTTTGATACTGTCCCTGATTTAGAATTTACTTTCAGTATATAAATTCCATGATCAAAATTATCCAAAAATATAGTATACTGCTAATGTATTATTATTATTATTATCAAAACCTAATATAAATACGTTTATTGTATTATTTATCGAATCTGAAAAAACTTCAACTAAAACTTGTTTTTCATCAATAATCGGAATGTTTGTGCTTCCATTTTTTGATTGAAATAACCCCCACATTTCATTCAAGGCTTCAGATTTTTTAGGATACATAGCAATTGTTGCTCAATTTAATGTACTTATACCATTGATAACAATGACTTTTCCTTGAAATTTATTCTATATTGCTGAAAATTAATATTTTGAATGTTTTAGACACAATTCAATAAATTTCTCAACTCTTTCGGGTTTTACATCGTTTTGAATAATATGAGCAGGGGCAATCATGTATCCACCATCTTTGCCCAGTATCGATATTTTTTCAATGATATCATTTTCTAACTCTTGATCAGTTCCCGATGGCAACAAGTCTTGTTGGTCAATTGCCCCCCAAAAAGAAAATTTATCACCAAAACGGTCTTTCATATCTTTAGGTAAATGCCCCGGAACACCCGGTTGAACAGGATTGAACACCTCAAATCCCATTTCGTGAATATCGTCAAGTAATTCCGCCACAGCACCATCACAATGTAAAATTAGAATAATGTCGGGATTGGCTTTTTTGAATGTATCAATCATTTCTTTATAAAACGGTTTCAATTGTTCGCGGAAGATTTCGGGTGACATAATTAGACTGTTTTGTGTACCAAAATCATCGCCAAACCAAATAGCATCCACTCCTTTATCAATTAATTGCAAGCCTATTTTTGTCTGATATTCGGCACATTTTCTGAAAAGTGGCATAATATATTCTGCTTCCAGCATCATGTCAACTAGTAATTTTGACATACCTACCAGCTGTTGTCCAAGCGAAAATACTGTTACTTCAATATCTCCGAAAATCAAATAATCGTTTTTATATTTTTTAATCAACGCTTCAGCATCACGAAATCTTCCGGGGGCATAAGGATCAGGAAATTCAAAATTTTCAATATCGGCAATGGTTTCGGCATTTGCCAGTGGAAATTCTATAACTTCAACATAAACATCGCCCTGACGCATTCGCATTTTATACTCATTGAGCCAGGTTTTATTGGCATCTATTTCTATTTTAAAATCATCTGAAACCGAAGCTCCAGTAACGACAACATCACTCCCCAATGCCAAGCGTACTTCATTGGCACTAATGCGATAAGTAACATCTTCGTAAGGATTATCGGTAAATTTAGCTGGTATACCTAACTTTTGGGCAAAATGTTCACTCAACTGACGACATAAATCGAATTGTAATGGTACTCTATCAGGCAGACCAGGTAGTTTTTTAAATGCTTTTAATACTCTTTCGCGTGAATTCATAATTGTATATTTTATAAGTTATTAATCAAGATAAAAAAGTTCTTTTAATTCAATACAGACTGGCGAATTATCAGGATTTGTTTCCATAATATCAGCCATATACGCCCACCATTTTTGTACAATTGGATTGTTGCCCAAATCCTGTGAACCACCATTGCCTTTCACTTTCTGAACGGCAAACAGGATATTGGTATCTTTATCCCAAAAAATTGAATAATCATACACACCACTTTCTTCAATAACTGCTTTTAGCTCTGGCCAAATCTCATTATGACGTTTTTCATACTCTTTCTCAAAGCCAGGTTTGAGAAACATTTTAAATGCTTTTCTTTCCATAATATTGTAGTTAAAATAATTAAATTTGAATAGCTTGTATTAGTAATTTTATCGATATTCGGAGTTTTATAGTACATAATTCCCATACAGTTCAAATCAGTATAGCCTTATCGGCTAAAATAAAGAGTATATAGGGGCTTTTCTATTGCGATTGTTGTGAGAATGACAATAATGGTAAAATGCTCAGTGGTGCAATAAACGAAATTCGGGTGAATGTTTTCATGATAAAAAATTACATTTTAATAAACAAAAATTATGTTATCCGACATAAACGAGTTCTGACTATATTTTTGATTGCCGAATATTTTTTGATGAAATTATTTCTTTCTAAAAGTCATTCCAACCCAATCATCAGTTCTGAAAGGCGATGCAGGTAAACCAGCCCCATTTGTCAAATTACAATCTGGATTATTAGCCCAGGCATATCGTACAGCAATAGGAAATGAAACTTCAGGAGAAGAAACAATTATTTCAGCCCCTACGATTTCTGCATTTGCCCAATAAAATTTATGATCCACACCTGCAATTGCAAAACCCTTAAGTGTTTCATCGTTTTTTGTTTTCAATCCACCTTGAGTCTGTTCAAAACCAATGTGAATTTTAGTTCCAACAATTTTATACGATTTGAATATGGGACCTGAAAATGCTATATTTTCACCATAAGTATTTGCTCTTGCTACTAATGAAAGTCGGCGACCGACTTCCTGTTTGTTTTTTGCATGTATGTCTTTAGCATCGCCAATATCAATCGTTACAGCCATACCAGTATTCTCCAAATGAAGAGTATTCGATTGCGCCTCTCTCAATTCAGCCCAAGCTGATTCCATTGGTTCTTCATCTGCTTTCATATAATTCGCCAATTGTACAAAGTAGAATGGAAATTCAGTATTCCATTGTTTTCTCCAATCTTGGATCATTAACGGAAAAAGTTCGCGATATTGATACGCTCTGTCTGAATTAGACTCGCCCTGATACCAAATTGCACCACGCATTGCATACGGAACTAAGGGTTTAATCATAGCATTAAACAAAACAGTTGGACGGTTAAGATTATTAAATTCCGATTTTGGCTCTACTGGAAGATCTTTTATGTCTGCACCAATATTATACTTCCAATCACCTGTCAGACTTAGTTTTGTTTTATCAACAGAAGAGGCATATAAATTTTTAGCTTCACCATAAATTCCACCGTTATTTCTGGCATCTATAACTTTAACTGTAATAACTGCATTTCCAGTTTTTACTAATTTTGCTGGAACTGTATAAGTTCGAGTTACATTCCAACCAACAGTTGCCCCTATTTGAACTCCATTGAAAAAAGTAACATCATTATCATCTATTTCACCAAGACTAATTTTCAACTCTTTACCATTCCATGCTTTGGGTATAGTAATAATTTTGCGAAACCAAACTATTCCATCAAAGTCTGGCAAACCTTTTTCTTCCCAGATTCCGGGTAAATACATTGCTTTCCAAGAACTATCATCGAATTTTATAGAATTCCAAACTGGAATGCCTGATTTATATCCTTTGTCAACTTCCAATAATTTTCTTTCCCATTCATCAAACTTAAGTTTATAATCCTTTTCCTCATTTACAATACCTAAATTTTCCTCTTTTGGAATTGAATTCATAAAATCGGGCATAGTCACAAGCGATGCTTTGCTTGTCCATGCTTCAGCAATTGTTCCTCCCCACGATACATTAATTAATCCTATAGGTAGATTAAGAGATTTGAGCAAATCCCGTCCAAAGAAATAGGCAACCGATGAAAAATTCGGTATGGAAACAGGTGAACATTCAATCCAACCAACATTCTCAATTTTTACTTCATCTAGTGGAATCGTACTGGTAATTTTCGAAATGTGTAGCAATCGAATATTTGGATAATTAGCATTCGCAATTTCTTCTTCGTAATTGTTTATTTTTCCCCAACTTGCCAAAGGCAACTCCATGTTTGATTGACCGGAACAAATCCAGACCTCACCAATCAAAACGTTTTTCAATTGAATCAGATTTCCATCCGAAAAAGTTATTGTATAAGGCTTAAATCCAGCTTCAGGAGTTTTAACTTTTATGTTCCAGCTACCATCTTTCTTAGAAGTTAACTGATAAAACTTGTTGTCCCATGAGGTTGTAACTGTAACTAATTTTTCCGGCGAAGCATTTCCCCATAAGGGCGCATCGGTATTTTGTTGCAAAACCATATTATCTGTAAAAATGCTTGCCAACTTGATTTTTGCATTAGATGAAATATTAATTCCCAACAAAAGAAATAAAGGGAAAAATATTATTTTAAAGACCTTTGAATTTTGTTTTTTCATTACCTTAAAATTACTATTAGCTGTATATAGTTGAATTGGTATAAACCCATTAACTAAAAAAGAATAAAAGTATCAGGAATTTATACTGATTACTTTTATTCTACTTTCAAAACTAAACAACACAAATTTATATATTATTGCACTTTTACAAATATTGGAATTATCCTTTTATTCATATTCACATCAATCACTGTAAATTCTATTTTATGATAAGCTTGTGTTACTTTCAATGATGAACCATCATGATAATAATAATCTTCAAGCCAAGGTGTTGAAATGGCGGTTGCAGGCACAGTAATCTGAGCTGTAAATGTATACGTTAAGGGTTTCAGCGGAATATCACCTTCAGGATTTGAAAAGTTTATGTACTTAGAAAAAAGCCAGTTAGCATAACTCATTTCAGCAGTTTTAATACCTACATTATCGCTAATCACAACACTTACATCAATTACTGATCCTTTTGATGCGGTTACTGTTGGTTGAGAAATCACCTCCATATTTGTTTGAGGTACAATTCCCCACAAAAGCTTTGTTACAATATTGTCATCAATCACTTTTGTTTGGCCGTTTGCTGTAAGCGTTACTGTCTTACAATCTGGAAGTTGGTGATCCAGTCTATTGCTTATATCTTCTGATGTTTCACAAGACACCATTGCGAATGAAATTACAAGGATGGCCATATTTAAAATTCTTTTCATCTTTTTTCTATTTAGTTGAAGCATTAATAATTTTGTATTACTCCCAACCCGGATTTTGAATAATTGTTTTTCCGGCATTTCTATATTTAAGGATTTCTTTACGAGGAATCGGATACCAATTCATTTTACTTTCAAAGACCCTTGAGTCAGCATCAAAAACGGTGTAAGCATAATTCCCCGCTGCATCTTTAGTTATACGCATGCCTTTTACAGGTTGATTAAGCACTGTTATTGCATCGTTCCAACGACGTAAATCCCAAAAACGATGTTCTTCAAATGCTAACTCTAATCTACGTTCTTGTTTGATATATTTCCGCATTTCGGTTTGATCTTTCAAAAAGGTTTTGTCAGCTGTATCAAATGTTCGCAGATTTGCCCTATTTCTTAATAAATCTAATGCATTCGTAATTGCAGTAAAGTTAGCAACATTATCATATTCATTGAGTGCCTCGGCATAGTTTAATAATATTTCGGCATAACGCATGTAAACCCATCCTCGAAGACTGGTATTTCCTTTTGCCAAATCAAGTGAAGGATCAATAAACTTACTCATATAATAACCAGTTTTAGTTGCGGTTGGTGCTGAAAACAGACCATCTTTCCCGCCTACAAATGAGGAAACAATCGTATCTTTTAGTAGACTTGCGTTAAAATACACAGTATATCTAAGCCTGTCTTCTCTTTTCTTAGCATTAACCAAACTATACGGGTCAGCGGGATTATAATCAACATTACGATTTTTATATGTTTTTGCAGTCATACCGTAAGCTTCCACAAGGTCTTCTGTAGGATTCATATAACCCGAGCCTTGATAACTGACCGGATAATTGTTTTTTTCTATATCGTTTCTGTTGTAAGCTCTGGCGGCAAAAATTATTTCGTTATTATACAATGTTGTAAATACACCGCTAAAAGAAACCAATGCATATTTCTTTGAATCAATAATTACTTTGGCGGCATCAGCAGCACGTTTCCATTTAGTTTTGTCGTTCAATGTATTATTGAGAGGACTAGCTGCATAAAGCAATACGCGTGATTTGAGTGCTATAGGTGTCATGCTGGTGGGACGACCTTTATAACTATCATCAGGGTAAGCAAGAGGCATATAAATAGTAGCAGAATCACAGTCCCGAACAATTGAATCAACTACTTGACTATATGGCAACTGCACATCTGAAAACAATTCATCTTCATTATAAGTATCTTTTACTTTACTTACATAAAAAATATTTTGGTAACGCTTTAATAACTCAAAATGGAAAAAAGCCCTCAAAAACAAAGCCTGGCCTTTGTAATAACTCCGAACAGCTACTCCCTCCTTAGTTACAGGAATGCTATTGGATTTGGTAATAATACCATCAGGTTGCAATTCTTTTAAAAAAATATTACACTTGCGTATGCCACTGTACATTTCATCCCATGCATCATCAGGATTAGTAGTTGCATTGATAGCACTCTTGTTGAACAAGTTTATGGGTGATCCTACATTCGAACAAACTGCTTCATCACAAGCAGCAGCCAACATGGCTCCGCCAAACCGTGAATATCCATCCGGAACACTATTGTAGATATTGTTCAGAAATCCAGGAGCAAAATGAACATCGGAGAAAATTTGTTCATAAGTTAACTTGGTATCCACTTTTGGATCCTTATCAAGAAAATCAGTACAGGACTGCATAGAAAACATTGCTATGACGGCCATTATGATTCGAATTAGTTTTTTCATATTTTCCATCCTATTTAAAATTTAAGGCTCGTGCCAATATTAATCACTCTTGTTTCGGGATACAGTGTTACACCTGCATTTGGAATTTCGGCACTTAGGTTGTATTTGCTCATGCTATCAAATGAAAATAAATTATATCCATTCACAAAAAATCGTACTTCGCTGATGTTTGCTTTACTCAACATCTTTTTTGGCAAACTATATCCAATTTCCAGTGTTTGAATACGCAAAAAATCCATATTCTTCAACCATAATGAAGACCGCTGATAGTTATTCAGATTCACTTGATTCGTTAAACGCGGATACTGAGGAGTTGAACTCACACCCCAGGAATTCTCAGCCACTTCAGCAGTTATTTTATTGTTGTCCTGCATTCCCCAGAGTACATTGTTGGAAATAAACAGACTTCGGTTTGCAATACCAGTAAATAAAACATTGAAATCAAAACCTTTATATTCACAACCCAGCGTTAGTCCAAAATTCCATTCGGGAACAGAGGTATTACCAAGTGGAACAAAATCCTGACTATCAATTACCTTATCTCCATTCTGGTCAACATATTTCACATCTCCAGGTTGTACTGATCCGTAAGAAGATTTCGGGGAAGCATCAATATCACTTTGATCCTTAAAAAATTTCTCATCACTCACCTGTAAACCCCATTGTTGCATAACTGCTTGTCCGGTACGATATTCCCATGAATTCATTCCAGCAACTTCTACCATAGATGTCACTTTATTTTTAGTAAAAGACACATTCCCTTGTATAGTATATGAGAAATCGCTAATGCGCTTACTGTGTTTCAATGATACCTCAAAACCCTGGCTAAGAACCGAACCACTGTTGACGTATGGCAAGTCCTGCCCAATAAAACTTGGAAGTGAATTCCAACGGCCGGTTATAATCTGATTCCGGTTGTTGCTGAATACATCAACATCCATTTCCAACGTTTTAAGTAAGCCAACTTCCAAACCGACATTTCCATTTAACGATTCTTCCCATGTTATATCAGGATTAGCAATACGTCCCTCGTATGATCCATCGGTACCTGCTGTTCCAAAATAATATCCATTTCCATTGTAATATTTCTCTTCAAAAGGGAACCGATAGCCGATTCCTATATTAGAGTTACCAACTTTTCCATAAGATCCTCTCAATTTCAAAAAGTTAATCACATCGTTGTTTTTTAAGAAATCTTCATTAGACAGCACCCAAGCTGCAGAAATAGTAGGGAAAAATCCAAAACGTTTACCTTTTGCGAAATTTTCGGAACCATTGTATGCAAATCCAAACTCTGCAGTGTATCGTTTGTCGAAAGTATAAGTAGCACGCCCAAAAGCACCCTGATTGCGGTACTCCGGATTATCACCATCGGTTGCTAAACTCGATTGCATGTATTTAAGATCGGTAGCTAGATGGTTTTTACCAAACGTACGGTCGTAAGCCAAACCAAACATAGAGTTTAACATCATGCCAAAACTGCTGTCGTAGCCTGAATAATCCAATGTGATACTTGAACTCTCTCCAAATTTTGTATAGGTACCATCCTGATTTTGATTATATACGGCATATTTTTGGGACTTTTCGCGCCTGTAAAGTTTTGAAACATCAAAACCGAATAGAGCGTTTGCAGAAAGGCCTTTTAATATCATATCCAGTTTTAAATCAGCTGTAGTTGTCCCCTCTACTGTTCTCGAAAAACGATCCTGAAATCCCGTTTGAGATATCATTCCATAAGGATTGTATTGGTAAACAGATGAACCTGCTATTGAATTATCCTGATTAAAAATGGGCATTGTGGGTGGCAACTTTGAAAGTGATGTAATGATAGTACTAGCACCTGAACTTGGAGTATGACGATTTACGACGCGACCACCTAAATTAACACCTACTTTTAAATTCTTACTAAGATTTACATCAATAACAGTTCTGAAGTTATACCTCGAAAAGTCATTTTGCGTTGAGTATTTTGGATTTTCTTCGGTATAATTATATAAACCTTTCTGATCGACAACTCCTAACATAACATAATACTGTGCAACTTCCGTACCACCTCGAAAAGATAGTTTGTAGGATTGCTGTGGAGCTGTTTTATTTAAATTTGATCCATACCAATCAGTATTCGGGTAAAGATAAGGGTTAGCTCCATCATAATTTGCAGGATTATTCTTTGGGTTACTCAAAAATAATGAATTAAATTCACTATCAGACAATTTATTATAATCATTGCGCAGAGCAAGATTACGGTATCCTACATATTCTTTCGAGCCTGCATACTGAGGTAGACGTGTTGGCGATTGCATGCCATATTGAGCTGTAAGTGAGATTACTGATTTTCCAACAAATCCTTTTTTTGTAGTAACCAAGATTACACCATTTGCCCCGCGCATACCATACATAGCAGTAGCTGCTGCATCTTTCAATACAGTAAATGATTCAATTTCTTCAGGATCTAATTGTGTAAAATCACGTTCCACATTATCAACCAACACGAGTGGAGCAATACCACCACCATATGACTGAGTTCCACGGACATAAATGCTCGGTTGATCCCAGCCGGGTTCGGCACCTACGGTACGTAAAACAGTAAGACCAGAACTAAGCCCCTGAATAGCATTTCCTAAGGTTGAAACTGGTGCTTTAGACAAATCGTTAGCAGAAATTGTTGAAATAGCTGATGTTAGTTCTGATTTAGAGCGCACTCCATAGGCAACCTGATATACTGGTTCTATATTTTGTTTTTCAAGCTGAATAACAATATCGGCTTTTGTTTTCAACTCATACTTTTGTTGCAAAAAGCCTATTTTGCTGAATAACAGCGTTTTTCCGGGAGCCGTAGCAATGGAAAAACTTCCATTTATATCTGTGGATACCTGTGTGAATTCATCGAGTACCGACACAACTACATTAGCAATCGGTTCGCCTGATTTATCGGTAACCCTACCTTTAATAAGAAAATTATCCTGTGCAAAAGCAACTATTGAGAACAGGAAACAAAGCATCAAGAGCATCACTCCCTGTTTTTTCTTTATGGTCATCATAATTTATTCGTTTTCAAATGTGACTTAATAGTATTAATAACCTGGGTTTTGTACAAATAAAGGATTTTTGTACATTTCGCCCACTGGTATCTGGTAAAAATTATTTGCAGGCTGAAAAAGACGCGTAAAATAATTTTCCTCACTGTATGTTACATTACTTCCCATTTTCGTTATTACCAATTTTGACATTGCACCTCCAAATAATTTAGTTGCTAGTTCACCTTGTTCACCTGTACTCCATCTACGGGCATCCCACCAACGATGTTCTTCAAAACAAAGTTCAATGGCGCGTTCATTTTGAATACGGAGTCGCATCGCTTTCTTATCGCCGGTTAGAGCAACAGGTATATCAACAACTCCTGAACGGGCTCTAACAGTGTTAATAGCATCCCGTACTTGTTGTGTCGGACCTTCTACTTCATTCATTGCTTCAGCATAATTTAGATACATTTCAGCCAAACGGAAAAAAATCCAATTATGATAAGCAGTCGTTGTTGTATTCTTTTTAATCTCCTCGGGTAAATATTTACGAACAAAATATCCGGTAAGAAATGTGCCTGCAGGAAATTGAGCCGTTGTAGTTGACATATCTATTGTAACACCTTGCCAAACACTACCCTGATAAATAATGATTTTATAGAACCGAGGATCCCTGTTTAAATAAGGATTTAACGGATCATAACCAGACCCTGGCTCATCTACATATTTTCCATTGGACATTTCAAAGAGCTTCACGAATTTTACGGTTGGCCTTACTTGACCAGCTCCACCAAAATCGCCGTTTGGCATCCATACATTAATTTCATTACTTCCAAAGCCTACCGGTGCAGCATGCCTGTAAAATATCACTTCCTTATTACCATGTTCTCTTCTTTTAAAAAAGAGTTTCTCATAATCATCAGCTCTATTTGCGGCATTTGTATGGTATAATTCGTAAACAGGATTTCCATCAGCATCTTTTAAATCTATCACAGCTTTTGCAGCTTCAGCAGCTTTTAACCACCAGGTCTTGCCATCATTATCCATCCAATTGTCAACTGTACCATCCACACCCCAAAGCCCGGTTTTGTTACTAAACAATGGACTGGCAGCATATAAAAGCACTCTAGCCTTTAATGCCATGGCAGCTCCTTTAGTAACACGACCATATTCATTAGTAGGTAGTGAAACAGGTAAATAATCTATAGCTTTCGCTAAATCGCTAATTATAAACTTGAAACAATCGCGATATGAATCACGTGGTCGCATCAAGTCATCACCTGGAACAAACAAATCTGTTTCTTTCAGAATAGGCATTCCACCAAATCGTTTCAACATTTCGACGTAATAAAATGCCCTTAGAAAATAGACTTCACCAAGCATCTTTTCTTTCGTTCTCGTATTAGGAAAAGGAATTCTTTCTGCATTTTTAAGAAACAAATTAGCCTTTCGTATATTCGAATAATAAAAATTAATATTGGCATCTGTTCCATTATAAATTCCCCTGTAAAATGGCCCAGCACCGTCTGAATCCGATTCATCGGATGCAGAAGCCAAGGGTGGAGGTAGATAACCTCCCAACGTATTGAATCGGTTTGTTAATCCACTGTAAATATCCGCTTGAAATGCCTGTGCATTTACATAGTTTGTGAAAACTTTATCTTCATCAAGGTTTACACCCGGTGTGCGCTCCAAAAAATCGCTGCAGGCCGTTAGGCCGAACACCAAAAAAAGGATAATATATTTAATAATCTTCATAATGTATTGAATTTAAAAGTTTACATTTAAGCCGATATTATAAGCTTGGGTAGGAGGCATGAGTCCACCACGGCTATTCCTGTTGTCGGGATCAAGGTATTTTTCAACAGACCACATATATGGATTTACTGCCGACAAATAAAACCTGACACTTGAAATATCTGCTTTTTTAGTTAACGATGAAGGTAGAGTATACCCTAATTCGAAGTTTTTAATACGAACGTATGTTCCTGAACCCATTTCATACCCAGAATAATAACGTTCGTTGTTTACCCATGATTTTCCATAAAACCGGGTAAATTGAGCGTCATTGGCAATTTCGGGTGCCCAATAGTAATTATGTTTTGGAAAAACATTGTCGTTATTCGAGAATGCCCACTGAATTTCCCAGTTTTTAGGAAATAATGCAAACGTTGATCCCTGCAATAAAACCGAAAAATCGAATGCCTTCCAGTTTCCACCAACGGTTAAACCATATTGCAGGTCTGGAGTAGTACTATATCCCTGCCGATGTGCATCATCGGCATTAATAACACCATCATTATTGAAATCAAGAAATTTCAAATCACCTGGTATAACTTCTACATTGCTAGGTATTCCACCATGAATGGCCAATTGGGAAGGACTGCTATTAATCTCTTCATAACTTGTAAAATAGCCAAGATTAGTAAACATATTAGGAGCACCAATCGGGTAGCCTTCTTCTTTTTGATAAGGTAACAAACCAAGTGGATCAGCTTTTTTAAGGATCTTACTTCTATTATAAGTTAAATTAGCATTTATAAAATAGCTAAAATCCTTGCTTATTCTTTTATTATGTTTTAATTCCAGTTCAAAACCTTGATTTATGGCTTCACCAATATTTGCAGGCTGGAAAGCCGCTCCTACATAATCTGGTTTTATCGCATCAATAGTAGTTAAAATACTATTTCTATATTCGTAAAAATAATCAAAATTTACGCTTAATAATCCTTTAAAGAAATCAGCATCAAAACCTATGTTTTGTTTGCGTGCAACTTCCCACTGTGCAGCATAATTAGGAATAGCGCCTTGTTGTATACCTCCAAAGTTGTTATCGCCAGTTCCAAACGGGTAACCACCTGCATTAGAGTAAACCGGTACGAAAAGGAATCTTGATCTTCCAATCTGATCATTTCCAATCTGATCATTTCCAACCCAACCCAACGAAGCTCTTAATTTTAAACTAGTTATAATATTTGCTAATTTTGTTTTTGCAATAAAATTTTCGTTGCTTACCATCCAGCCCATTGCGAAAGCAGGAAAAGTTCCATATCTTTTCGTTGCAGGAAAATTTTCAGAACCATTAATACCTATATTAATTTCGGCAAAATACCGTTTGTCGTAATCGTAAGTTGCTCTGCCCACAAGCCCTTGATATGCATAAGGTACTTCGGCATTATTAATTCTTTCATTTTGATTTGCAAGGAATAATCCTGTTACTGTATGATTACCAAAAGTGCGATTGTAGTTTAGTCCCACCTCTTTGTAAAATTTATACCAACTGTTGTTTTTTGCTACACCTGCGTACCATATAGGACGATCTTCACCAAATATTAGATATGAATTATTTGTTTGATTGTAAGTGTATTCAGCAGTTGATTTTCCCCATGATCGTCCATTTTCTCCCTGCGTATCAAATGATACCTGCCCTTTAGCCGAAAGTCCTTTGGTAATAAAATCGAGTTTGTAATTCAGACTCAAACTCGATTCAAGTGTAGTTTTCACATCTCTGTAGAAACCTTCACCTTGTAGAATCTTTACTAAATTTCTACCGGGCATACCACTGCTACCATAGCTACCATCAGGATTATAAACTGGATTATTCCTTCCGCTAATTGCAAATGCAGCACGATAAATATTCCAGCTACTCCAGATAGTGGCATTTGTTGATTGAAGGTTTTCGACACGTGTTCCAACGCTTAAAGAAGCAGTCAGGTTTTTGGAAACATCTACATCCAGATTGCTACGGAAGTTGAATCGGGAATATTTAGATAGATCATGTTGATAAAACCCGTTTTGATTGAGAAATCCTCCGGAAAGAAAATAACGTACTGTTTTAGTTCCACCCGATATATTAATATTATATTGCTGTTGGCTCGATTGTTTTTTCATTACATTATCTACCCATCTAACATCGGAGTGTGTGTAGGGCGATGCTCCGGTTCGCCAAAGCATTAAATCATTTGCAGTTGAGCCAGTTGTAGGTGTTCGTGGTTTATAACGCCCCCAGTCGGCTAGATACTGCAAACTGGTTGCATCATAAGCTCCAAGTGGTTGAGGTATATTGATAAGTTGTGTGATAGCATTCTGAGCTGTAACTGAGATTTTTGGTTTCCCCAAAGTACCACGTTTTGTTGTCACAATAATTACCCCGTTGGCTCCTTGAACTCCGAAGACAGCAGTTGCCGAAGCATCTTTCAAAACATTGATTGATTCAACTTCATTGGGATCTATTTTAGAGAATTCTGCACGTATTATTCCATCAACCACATAAATTGGAGATGAATTACCCCATGTTCCTCTACCTCTCACTAAAATTGAAGCATCATCGGAACCGATTTCGCCGGAACTTTGAACTACCTGTATCCCTGATAGTTTACCAGCCAACCCTTGCGATAGATTAGAAATAGGCATCGATTTTAATGTTTTATTGTTGATAGACGAAATAGAACCAATTACCGATACTTTCTTTTGTGAACCATATCCAACAACTACTACTTCAGAGAGCTGCTTGTTACTATCACTTAGCTTAACATTAATAATTGTACGACTCTTCACAGATTCCGGTGTTGCTTCATACCCTATATAACTAAATGTCAGTATATCAATTGCAGGATTTACAATATCTAAGGAATAGTTTCCATTAATATCTGTAATAGTACCTTTTGAACTTCCTTTAAGTGTTACACTTACTCCAATTAATTCTTCTCCTGTCTTTAGATCGGTGACTTTACCGCTTACCTTTCGATTTTGTTGCGCATGTACCGGCAAAAGAATGAATAGTGCCGTCAGCGAAAGAAATATTATTTTTTTCATTTAAGTTTTCTTTTGCGTTTATCAATAGTTTACTTTCTTAAACTTGAAAATATAAGTTTTCAAAGTCTGAAACTCTTTCCTTATCGTCCAATAATTCCCATCGGTAACCAGTTTGGGGATATAATTAACTGCACCGTTTGCAACAGATGTAAGTTCCACGAAATCTAAGGGATCAGGGGCGAAAATTAGTGCGTATTTCTTTTCTCCAACAAACGTTTTCATTCTGATTTCCAATTCTGAATCAGATAATTGAAGAATTGTAAACCTAGACTGAATATGAAATTTAGACCATTGTTTTTTTACACTTTTCAATGTGTCAATAATCGAGATAGTATCGCCCGGTGCTCTTGCGAATCTCTTATAATCCAGACTCACTTTATTGCTATCGGTTGTAATAATTGGAATAAACTCCCATTTATCGGTAGTGATATTTAGCCACTTACCATCCAACATACTCCAAGTTCCGACGAATGAAGTCGGTCCATTTCCGTTATTGTAGCTTTTGAATGATTGATGATAAAAGCGGCAAACTCCATTATTTTCAAGCAGAATCTGACAAGTTTGTTGTTCAGGTGTAAGTATCATCGGAACACCATCTTCCGATACAGATACTTGCTTCCATAATCCTGCAGCAATACTTTCGTCATAAACGTCTTTTTGACAAGACGAAAGAACAAAAAATGAGCAAAGCAGAATGAAAAGTTTAAAGACTGTTTTCATGTATGTATTTTTTGATTATTTAAAGTCAATATTAGCTACACGTTCAAATGTAAGTGTAATTTTTGAAATTGCACCAGTTTGATTGAAGTCAACCCGCTCAATGCTAAGGGTATTTAAATCAACTACTGGTTTCCAGGAAGCAGGTAAATCAACAGCTAAGTTGAATAAACCATCAATATAACTCCAGCCCGACCGTGTAACAATCGTTTTAGCTTTTACTGCTGACTTTGAGGAGTCGCAAAGAACACAGATACTATTTGAATTAATTTGTAGAAGTAAGCGCGAGCTGTCTTTTACAGCTGCTATACCATCTTTTGTAAGTGAGGTTTGATGCCAGGTACCTATAATTTTTGTCGGTGTATCATCGACTATTTCCGACTGGCATGAGGTACCGATAAATAAAAGTAATAGCGGAATATAAGCAATAAGCAGTCTTTGAAAGAAGTATCTTTCAGTATTGATTTTCATAAATAAATTTGATTTGTAGGATTTGACAGAAAACTACCAATTAAAAAAACGTTTAAGTCAATTAATTTTAAGTCAATTATTTAAAGACTTTGGTAGAAAGATAAAGTGGAGAGATAATCTCTCCACTTTGTCTGACATATTATTTTATCATAACTTTGTTAGTCGAAACAGTTCCATTTGACAAAACAGATTTTACTAAATATACTCCGTTTTGTGTCATTGGTATTACTGATTTGAATGAATTTACAGTAAGTTTCTTCACTGATTGACCCGACAAATTGTATATTTCTATTGAAATGATTTCACCTTCAACAACAACATTTTTCCCTAAAGAATAGGCAGTTACATTGTTTACTGTTGGATTTTTAATAGCAGTTGGAGCTACAACTACAGTTCTGGGATCAGTATTTTTATCAATAGCCACTGCATCTAAATAAAATACTCCGGCAGGCGCAGTGATATATGCATCTGCAGCATCTCGCCTGATATCAACCCGAACTGAAAATTCTGCAACATAGCCCAAAGAGCTTACATCTAAAACAAGATCAACCCATTTACCCTTATCGTCGACCCAATATTTCAAAGCATCACCGCTATCCACTTGTTTTCCGGTAAAATCTTTTGCATTTAATTGCACGATATAATAATCTTTTCCGGCTTCCATTTCAGGTATATTTATCATTGCATGTAAGGTAGTTGGACCATTGCCGCCAACTGGTAAAATTCCAGGTAATTTAACGCGTGGACCACTCCTCCACCATGATGCAGCTGCGCTTTTATTAAACTTCATGATTTGAGTTGAATTTAATACTGACATTTGTGTTGTAAATGGATTTGCAACAATTTCAGACGTGTTTTCTGGTAATTGCAAGTCCAATAGTTTAACCCATTTGTTATACGATGCTGTATTTCCAAAAAAGAGTGACATTTCTGTGTCTTGTAAAATGTTAATACCACGTGGCAGTGGGCTACTACTAAGTATTACCTCATCAAAGTAAAAATCTCCAGCCGGATTATCTCTTACACCATTCCAATCCATTGAAACTCCAAATAAAAACTTTGTTAAATCTGTATTTGTATCAATCATTTTCTGCATGTCAATTACAATATCTTCCCAAACACCGGCCTTTGCATTTTGCCTATCAAAACGATTAACATTTCCAGACTGCCAGTCCAAATTTAATTGTATCATCCAATTATCGTTTAAAACAGAACGATAATGCAAAATGTGTAAATACCGATTTTCTTGTGTAATAGTAATTGGTTGGGTCAATCTAAAGTTTAGAAAGTTTGCCCACCAATCAGCGCCAACTCCTTCTTTTACCAAATAACAATTATTGGTATTGTTCATATCCGGGTCTTTTACCGGATTGGCTACAACTCCTGTAAATGTAACCCACGATTTTGGGGGAGTTTCACAGAAAACAGTATTCGTAATTAATTCTTGTCCCATAGGAACTTCGTAAGTTGCCAACACAGTTACAGTTGGCGCATTGCTTTTTGCAAACAAGAAAACACTTGCAAAAACAGCAAAAGCAAAAGTTGTGAATAGTTTTTTCATGATGTTGATTAATTAAATTAAATGAGTATTATTATTAATTATATTGAGTTTTTAAATCTCCAATTGAGTGATACAAATGTACAGTTCATTTATTCAAAAACATATCAGAATTGTAACAATTTATCATACTATTGTAACTTGTGTGTTATTTTACACAAAACGATATTAATTCACTTGTATTTTTCTTGAAATCATCTTATTATTTGCTTTTGTGTTGATTATGTAAAATCCCGCTTTCAGTTTAAGCTCTAATGCTCCTTGACCTGATACATTATGTATTGAATTTATCTTCTGTCCTGTTGAAGTATAAATATTAATTGTTAGCGGTGTTGAAGAAGCTATGTTAGTATATAAGATTCCTTGCGAATAATACATATTTTGTTCAGTTACTTCAATCTCTGTTACAGCTGAAGGAGCTTGATTTATCGGAATTACAAAAGTGGTTACTGATTCTGATAGAGCATCGAAATTAAAAGTATTTCCGGTAATAGAAAACATGTCAAGCGAATTTTTTATACCCAACGATTCCAAAGCTCTGGTTCTGTACTGTTTTACTCTTCCAAAATTACTAAACTTCGAAAGGTCTACTGTATATTTTTGTGTCAACTGATCAATATTACTAATCACTATTACCAGCTCTTTTTCATCAGGACTCACGGCTGACAATGAATTATAAGCAGAATTTTCAAGAATAGTATACCCTGGTTTTAGAAATCTACTGTATTGTGCACGTATGTAAAAGCCCATTCCTTTTGATATTGGATTTAAAGTATTCGAATACTCTCCTATCAAAAGTCCCCATACAGGACTGGCATTTGCTGCTAACTGCCAATCAATCCATGCAGTGCATTTCATTTCTCTGATATCGGTTATTATCCTGTCCGACATAGTCATAAATTGAAATTCTGTCGTACCTCCAACACTAATAGGTCCAGATTCTGATTGCCATAACTTTTTGTTGTTTGTTTTAGCAAAACTGGCCATATTCGAACGTTGTGTCCCTCCATACGTGTGAACAGAAATAAGTGACAATTTAGAAAGTATGTCTCCGGCATTTTTATAGGCTACCATGGCATTGTATCCATTGTTTATATTATTGGCATCATTGGCAGTAATGTTACTGTACGACAACATGTTTTTAGCAGATAAAGACGCATATAATTCACGTATCATAGTCATTTGATCGCTTGTTGTAAAATAACAACCCTCCTGATTTCCAAGGGCTTTCCACCATGCACCGTCAGGTTCATTAAATGGTTCGAGGTAATTGAATGTAATTCCTAAATTATCGTGATAATACTTTGTTACAGTTGTCAAATAATCAGCAAAATCATCATACATATCCACTTTCAGATTTGTCACATTACCTTCTACACTACCTGCCGCGCAACCGCTTTTTGTCATCCAATAAGGTGGCGAATTTGACCATGCAACCAGTTGAATATCATTACTTCCAAATTTATCAATACGTGAAGCAATAAGTTGCTGTAGAATTTTACGTTGGGTTGCATCCTGATTCCAATCATAAGGTGCTGTTAACGAGGCTTTATAGCCAGGCATATTGCCTCCATCAGTACGCATGTGGTTGTGAGTAGGATCATCTCCTCCACCAATGTTAAACCTGAAAATATTCATATTCAATCCATTTACAGGATCGGTAATCCAGTCGCAAATAGTTTTAATTTTTGAATCAGAATAGCCACCCATAATATTTGCCCACCAGCATAATGAACCTCCCCAGCCTTCAATGACCTGATTTTTTTTTGTAGGGTCTGTTGATATCTGAGTCCTGGTCAGGCTACTTGCATTATCCGAGAGTAAAATTTGGTCGAAATAATAATTACCGGCAGTGCCATCAATTTTAATGGCAAACATTTTCACATTTGTGTTAACAGGTATGGCTAATACAAAATCAATCCATCCACCTACAGTTGAATTTGATTGCCAAAGATCTGAACTTTGACTTCCACCGTCAGGAGTATATGTTAATGCAATTTTAGAATCTGTTGTCTTATATACTAAAACATGTAAGTACCGTTTTGCTGTAGTAACAGTAATAGCTGTTGACAAATTAATTTCTAATCCCGTCCAGTATGGATCTGTACTTCCTTTACTAATTTTATAGCAATTTGTCGTACCGTTTATTGCATCAATTTTTGGATTTGGTGACGACCAGGTACTGGCTGATACACCACTTGTGGAGTAATTCAGCCACGAACCAATGGTAGAAGGAACCGTACTCGATTCAAAATCCAGGATAATGCTATCAACAGCAGAAACTGTAATTGATAAAATACAGGTTAAAAATAATAGTGAAATTTTTTTCATTTTAATAGATTTTTATCTGCAAAAATTAAAATCATAATTTAAACAGAATAGATTTAAATATTTAATAATCAAAATGTTGACTGATTAAACTGCGTTTTATAATTTTTTTATTGAGTTTTCAAGTTTACAATTCAACGCTACAAATATAAGAGAAATTTATTCCAAGACATATCAAAAAAACAAGAATTAGTATCACTATTGTAACATCTACGATTTTTTACACAAAACGAGATTAATTCACTTGTATTTTTCTTGAAATCGTCTTATTATTTGCTGCTTTTGTGTTGATTATGTAAAATCCCGCTTTCAGTTTCAGCTCTAATGCTCCTTGACCTGATACATTATGTATTGAATTTATCTTTTGTCCTGTTGAAGTATAAATATTAATTGTTAGCGGTTTTGCAGTAGTTATGTTAGTATATAAAATTCCTTGCGAATAATAAATATTTTGTTCAGAATCTTCAATATCATTGATAGCCGCCGGAGCTTGATTTATCGGTATTACAAAAGTTGTTACCGATTCGGAGAGTGCATCGTAATCAAAAGTATTCTCGGCGATAGTAAACATGTCAAGTGAATTTTTAATACCGAATGATTCTACAGCTCTTGTTCTGTACTGTTTTACTTTTCCAAAATTACTGAACTTCGAAAGGTCAGCTTTATATTTTTGAGTGATCTGATCAATATTACTAATCACTATTACCAGCTCTTTTTCATCAGGGCTCACAGCTGTTAATGAATTATATGCAGAGTTATCAATAATCGTATATCCAGTTTTTATAAACCTGCTGTATTGTGCACGTATATAAAAGCCCATTCCTTTTGATATTGGATTAAAAACATTTGAAATTTCCCCTTGCAAAAGTCCCCATGTAGGATTAGTAAGTGCGGCTAACTGCCAATCAATCCATGCACTACATTTCATTTCTCTGATGTCGGTTATTATCCTGTCTGACATCGTCATCCGTTGAAACTCATCTGTTCCCCCAGTATTTAAAGGTCCCGATTCTGTTTGCCATATCTTTTTGTTGTTTGTTTTGGTAAAATGGACCATATTCGAACGTTGTGTTCCACCATACGAATGAACAGAAATAAGTGATATTTTAGGAAGTATATCTCCGGCATTTTTATAGGCTACCAATGCATTGTATCCACCATTTATATTATTGGCATCATTGGCCGTAATATTACAATACGACAACATATTTTTAGCTGATAATAAAGCATATACTTCACGTATTACAGATATTTGTTCGCTTGTTGTAAAAAAACAACCTTCCGAGGCTCCGAGGGCTTTCCACCAACCACCGTCAGGTTCATTAAATGGTTCGAGGTAGTTGAATGTAATACCTAAATTGTCGTGATAATATTTCGTTACGGTTGTCAGATAATCAGCAAAATCATCGAGCATATCAGACTTGAGGTTTGTCACGTTTCCTTCTACGCTGCCCGAGGAACATCCGCTTTTTGTCATCCAATAAGGGGGCGAATTAGAAAATGCAACTAATTGAATATCATTACTTCCGAATTTTTCAATACGTGAAGCGATAAGCTGCTGAAGGATTTTTCGTTGCTTTACATCCTGATTCCAATTATATGGTTCTGTTAAGGATGCCTTATAACCAGGCATATTAGGTGCGGCAGCCATGTGTGTGTGAGTTGGATCATCTCCTCCACCAATGTTGAATCGAAAAACATTCATATTCAATCCATTTATCGGATCAGTAATCCAATCGCAAATAGTTTTAATTTTTGTATCGGAATAGCCACCCATAATGTTTGCCCAGTGGCACAATGAACCTCCCCAACCTTCAATAACCTGATTTTTTAGAGTAGGGTTTATTGATATCTGAGTCCTGATACGACAATTTGCATTATCCGAAAGGAATATCTGGTCGAAATAATAATCACCTGCAACACCATCAATTTTAATAGCAAACATTTTCAAATTCGTTTTAACAGGGATGGCTACAACAAAATCAATCCAACCGTCCGTTGTGGAATTTGACTGCCAAATTTCTGGACTTTGAATTCCACCATCTGGAGTAAAAGTTACTGCAAATTTTGAATTATTAGTTTTATAAACCAGAACATGAAGGTACTTATTTGATTCGGTGATAGGAATGGTAGTCAACAAATTCATCTCTAATCCCGTCCAGTATGGATCTGTACTTCCTTTACTAATTTTATAGCAATTAGTCGTACCGTTTATTGCATCAATTTTTGGATTTGGTGATGACCATGTACTGGCTGATACACCACTTGTGGAGTAATTCAGCCACGAACCAATGGTAGAAGGAATCGTACTCGATTCAAAATCCAGGATAATGCTATCAACAGCAAAAACTGTTATTGATAAAAAACAGGTTAAAAATAATAGTGATATTTTTTTCATTATAGTAGATTTCTATCTTTGAGTCCACTGTAATAAGTCCATTTTGCACTAAAAACTACTAAATGGTCAAAAAATGATAATTGATATTCAGTGTGTTATAAAAACGAAAAGTATTAAAAAGTGCTGTTTTTGACTTTATACAGTGGACTCATTTATAAAAAGCATAATTTAAAAAAAAAGGGATAGATTTAATTGTTGATAATTAACGTGTTGATTCCATGATAAATCAAAAAAAACTATAACATGGTATGTGCTTTTAAGGAAAACGTTTTTAAATTACTTGTATTTTTCTTGAAACGATTCTATTTTGAATCATTGTACTCACTATGTAAAATCCACCTTTAAGCTTCAACTCTAATGCACCTTGTCCCGAGACATTATGTATTGAATTTACCTTTTGTCCTGTTGAAGTATAAATATTAATTGTTAGCGGTTTTGCAGTAGTTATGTTAGTATATAAAATTCCTTGCGAATAATACATATTTTGTTCAGAATCTTCAATATCATTGATAGCCGCTGGAGCTTGATTTATCGGTATTACAAAAGTTGATACCGATTCGGAGAGTGCATCATAATCAAAAGTATTCCCGGCGATAGTAAACATGTCAAGTGAATTTTTAATACCGAATGATTCTACAGCTCTTGTTCTGTACTGTTTTACTTTTCCAAAATTACTGAACTTCGAAAGGTCAGCTTTATATTTTTGAGTATTTAAATCAATATTACAAAGAACTATTACCAGTTCTTTTTCATCAGGACTTACAGCCGTAACGATATTGGTTGCAGAATTATTGATTACAGTATAGCCGGACTTCAGGAATCTGCTATATTGAGCTCTGATATAAAAAGAAATTCCTTTGCTGATAGGATTAGAATAATCACTGAATGTGCCCAAAATAAGACCCCATCCTGGATCATTATTTGAAGCCAATCCCCAGTCGCACCATGCCGTACATTTCAAATCCCGAAAGTCGGTAGCTATACGGTTTGCCATAGTCAACATCTGGTAGGTAACTGACCCACCAACGCTTAATGGACCAGATTCTGATTGCCATAACCTTTTATTGTTTGTCGATGCCCAGGTAGCCATTCCTCTTCGGTTGGTTCCGCCATAACTATGAGTCGACACTAAACCAATTTTTGAAAGTATGTCTCCAGCAGATTTATAAGAATTCAACGCATTCAAACAATTGTCCAAATTATTTGCATCGTTTGCAGTTATCTGGCAATATGAAAGCATGTTTTTACTAGTTAATTTTCCGTAAAGTTCACGAATCATTATTAGTTGGTCGGCAGTCGAAAAATAACAACCTTCCTGACTTCCTAACGCTTTCCACCAATTACCGTCAGGTTCATTAAATGGCTCAATATAGTTGAACGATATATTTAAACTATCATGATAATATTTAGTTACAGATGTCAGATAATCAGCAAAATCATCAAACATATCCGATTTCAGGTTTGTCACGTTTCCTTCAACGCTGCCCGACGAACAACCGCTTTTTGTCATCCAATAAGGTGGCGAATTAGAAAATGCAACTAATTGAATATCATTACTTCCAAATTTATTAATACGTGAAGCGATAAGTTGCTGAAGTATCTTACGCTGATTGACATCTTGTTTCCAATCGTAATCTGCCGTGAGTGTTGCTTTATAACCCGGCATTTCTCTATATGCACTTGACATGTGTTGATGTGTTGGATCATCTCCACCTCCAATATTAAACCGGAATATATTCATATTTAACCCATTTATCGGATCAGTAAGCCAATCGCAAATTGTTTTAATTTTGGAATCGGAATATGCACCCATAACATTTGCCCACCAGCACAATGAACCTCCCCAGCCTTCAATTACCTGATTTTTCAGTAATGGGTCAATAGATACCTCAGTTCGGGTCAAACTACTTCCATTATCCGAAAGTAATATCTGGTCGAAATAATAATCACCAGCAGGACCATCAATTTTAATAGCAAACATTTTCAAATTGGTACTCACTGGTATTGTCAGTACAAAATCAATCCAACCGCTAGTTGTTGAATTTGACTGCCAAACATCTGCACTTTGACTACCACCATTAGGAGTATACGTTAGTGCAATTTTAGAATCGGTTGTTTTATATATTAAAACATGTAAGTACCGATTTGCTGTAGTAACAGGAATAGCTGTTGACAAATTAATTTCTAATCCTGTCCAGTATGGATCAGTACTTCCTTTACTAATTTTATAGCAATTTGCGGTAGCGTTTATTGTATCGATTTTTGGATTTGGTGACGACCATTTACTGGCTGGAGCACCACTTGTGGAGTAATTCAACCACGAGCCAATGGTAGAAGGAATCGTACTCGATTCAAAATCAAGAATTATGCTATCAGCAGCCGAAACTGTTATTGATAAAATACAGGTTAAAAAAAATAAGGCAGATTTTTTCATTTAATAAATATTTTTTTCAAAAAATATGAGTCCACTGTAATAAGTCAGTGATTTATTTATAAGTTAATAATTTATTTGTTTTGTTTCGCTACTCATAGATATTTTTATCTCAAATATAGTTTGTAATCCAGTAGAAAATAGTGCCTTAATTAATTGCACAAGTCAATAAAAAATCGTATATTTATCTCATTTACAAAGAGATAAGTATGTATAAAGAGAGTATAAAAGCAAGTATGATTGACGGTAATTCCAATATTGAAAATACGCTCCATAAGCGCTCTATAAAGCGATATAATGCCCCAAACCTTTGGCACAATCAGTTTTTGAACAACGTTGTAAATCAGGTAGATGAGAGCATTTTCAAGCCTTTGTTTGAGGAGGAAATGGGTGCTCCCAACATCCCTATTCGTCAGCTAATA